>NZ_JBIKSE010000104.1:0-6252 GCF_044348765.1 Arenimonas sp. | reverse complement strand
TCAGAATCATTATTAATATCTAAGGTCTTTAAAGTTCCTCCTCTTTGACCATTTCTACCTAAGTTTCCAAATAGGCTGGAGTTTGTGTAGGGTTCACCGTTATTTAATATGATTCCCGCTACCTGTTAATTTCAAAAGATGTTGCCTAATACTCGACGGCAGCTTCCCCACCCCCTCCGCCAGCCACTACGTTCTGTCGGTTTCCCCTGAGTGGGGAGGGTTGATTTGGGGTTTTAAGAAAGATTCAAACCGATCGCATATTCGAGTAATTTACAACAAAGTCAATAAATTTTTCAGTATTCATTTGCTTATACAAAATATATTCCCAGTAGTTTATTCCTAATTCCAACTTTACATTTATGTGATTCTCTAAAGATTTTTGTATATTAATATTACTGGTTGGATTATTTTTATAGCCAACTATAAACTCAGAAAGTTTTTCTGACGATGCACTATTAAACTTTGATATTAGACTAAGCTTGGTGATATGATTGATTGCTACTTTTAGAATGTTTTCGGGTAAATTATTATTAATGATAAATTGAGAACACGGTAATAAATTTTGATCATTTATTATAAGATTACATCTGACCAATTCAAAATTGTTTATTTTATCAAAGTACATGTTTAAAAACAACCTCGAATTATCTCCAGAATCAAAAATCCGATTTGACTTAGATTTGTTACATGTAGTGCAAATAGGAATTAAATTCAGATGATTTATACTGAAAGATGGGTAAATAATTTTGGGTAAATAATGGTCAATTTCAGAAGCTTTATCAATCCCACAATATAAACATTTTTTAGGATTAGATTCAAAAATGCTTGCTCTTAATCCATCCAATCTAACAGTCTTAATGTCATATAAATCCAAAATATACTTTTTATATAATTCATCTAAGCTACAAGGACTAATTTTTGTAAAAGAAGTAGTATTTTCTTCATATATTTTATATCTGAAATCAAGTAACTTCTGAATATATTCTTTTTCTAGATTACCAATCGAAGACTTACTCAAAAGTATTTCTTCTAACACTTTTCTACTATCAGCATTGATCGGCTTACTTATAATCATAACCACTGCTATAAATATTTTCTAAAAATATCCTTGTATTAATACTAAGATTTTTATTCAATGCATCTAGTATTTGTTTCTTATTATAACCCTCACTCTTGAGCTGAGTGATCAAATTTTTAAAATATACGTCACCTTCAGCAATTCCAAATATCTCTTTAGTAATTTCAGTTAGATTCGCACCAAAACTTTCTTGTTCTAGACTACTAATCATCAATAAATCTTCATGCCTTTGAAAAACATTAGTTCTTTTTGAAGGTATGCTTTGTATTACAATTGGTGAATGAGTTGCCAGCACTGAATACGAGTTAAAGGTTTCCAATATTTCGTTTAAGACAATTACAAAATCATTAATAGCATTTGGATGCAGGTGAGTTTCAGGTTCATCGATTATCAAAATTGATTTATTTTTAATAAATGCTATAATATTAGTAAGCATAGTCAATAACATTGACTGCCCTGAGCTTAGTTTACTAAAATTTTCTTCTATGTTTTGGATGAAATTATCGTCCACTTCATGGATGAGCTTTGAAACAATATTTTTCCACTCAGAAAATCTATTATTTTCATGTATATTTTTATAGCTTTCTAAAAAAGCACCTTTAAATTCTTCAAGACTCACTGTATCAATCTGATCATTATTATTATCTTTATTTAGAATTTTAGGTTTTATTAAGCCAAAATATTTATATACACTACTTTCGATCATTTCGTATCGATCAAATATACTATAAGAAATTACCATTACTTTGTTAAATTTTGGAATAGTCGAGGTTTCATTTCGAGAATTATCGAGTAAATTGTTCACCAGAGATGATAAAAATTTAGTTTTTCCAGACCCATTCTTGCCTATTATTACATTTATTCTATGAGGTAGAATATCTTTTTTGAAATTGAATTGAACTGCATTATTTGTAATTGAGTAGCTAGGTGAATATTCAAAAGTAAAATCAAGAGATCTTTCAAAATTATCGTTAGCACTTTCTCCTCCAAAAAGTAACTTTGCCTCATCAAAAGCATTTTGAGCCTCTGGAAAGCGAAATAGTGACTTAGCTAATCCCTCATTATCTTTATTCCGTTGGTATAGCTCAGTCTTAAAACTAATATCACGCAAAGACTCCAAAATTGTTTCATAATATATTTTGCCTAATGAAAATAATTTTTTGTAATAATCAATACTTTGACCAAGTGAGATAAAATTGAGACTTAGTGAATTTTTGCCACTATCAATTTCTGAGTTTGTGTCACTTGTATTTAGTATTTTTACAGATCCTAAATCTATTATATCATCTTTGCTGTTTAAAATTAATTTAGCATGGTAGTATGTACTGTAACCAAAATCATTCCAACCGTCTTTAAATAGTAGTAAAGAAGGGTACTCATATCTATTTGAACGAGGTCGATCTTGTATATTTTTCCAATAAGTGTATGTTTCATCAAGTAAATATATTTTAACTTGAAAACCTCCAGTTTTATTTTTTGTTAGGTGAATTTTTTTGATTGAGTAAACTTTTTTACCACCAATTTCCGAAGTGTTGATTAGTGAATAGCCTAAAGGATTTAATATTTTGCTAAGCTCTGGTATAAACTTAGCAGTTTCAGTCTCATCATTAACAGCAGGATGTATTGTTTCCTCAATAAATTTGATAAATTTAGAATCGCTACAATTTGATAAATCAATTCTAGAATCAGTGAATATCCAGTCATCATTCCAATCACTATTAGCTAAAGTATGCTTATAAACATCATCCAAAAAAGATTCGTATCTTAGGTCTGTAGATTTTAAGTTACCAATTTCAAAGACCTCTTCTAATCTCTTTAGAAATGACACATCATCAAGCTTTCCGTACCATTTAAAAAGAATGATATTATATAAATCAAATATTTTTTGACGGCTATTTTTATCAATTAAATTTGCAACATCTTCGCTAGTTTCAGAAGTCATATTTTATGCTCAAGTTTTTACAATTTCAACCCAGCCAAAAAAAGAATGACTTGTCAATTCAAGCCTAATAATAACTTATGTTTTGTAGTCTATTCAAATAAAATTGGGCTTACCCAAAAGTGTATTTTTTTAGTTTTAACAAGATTAAATTTATACCCACTCAGTCAGTCAACAAAAAAAGTGTCTTAAAAAGTCATTACTTCTTTTTAGGTAAAAACCTATTTATTAAAAATCCTAAACCTAAACAGATTAAAAATCTAATCAGATAATCAAATACTATCTCACTTCCTGTAGAAATAGTTGGTTGAACGAAAAGGATTACTAGGAATAGGGTTGTGGCGATTAGGTAGGGTCGAATGTTTGATTTGGACATATTTTTTAATTAAAATTAATTCGAAGCTAATAATTATTTATTCAGGTTTTATCTCGTTCCATGAGACAAAAATTAAATCGTATTTATCAGCTAGTTCGGCTTTGACTTTATTAAAAACTAAAATTTCAATAGCATTTAAAGATTTTTCATAATCAATATTATTTCTAGGATCCCATTTTTCATTGTTTGGGTCATCCCAGTCAATTATATTATTATAAAATTCAATCCAAAGATGAAGATATATTTTCAACTCAGAAGATAAGCTATTTTTTAAACTTTCTAAATCAATATCAAAGTCTGGAGACCATAAACCAGACGAGTTGTAATCAGCCATTATTTTTAGTTTTTCTTTTTTCATATATGCAAAAAATTAATGGTTATTTAAATTTGCAATTAATTGAATGTTGTAATTTTTAAGTTGTAATATTATCTCTGATTCTAGTTTTTGTATAAAGTCGAAATAATATTCAGGTAAGTAGGTGCTGTTATCATTTGGATTATGCCAATTTAACTCATTTTGACGAGCAAAAGACCATAGTAAAATTAATTTTTTCAAATTTATACTTAATTTTAAATTGTCTAGATCTTTATTTTTTAAATATGATCCATCTTCTTGGGCAATAGGAATTTCCACACCCCACTCATTGTCAATAAACATTTTTTGCATATTTTAAAGTAAATTAATTAGACAATTTAAAACTTTTTTATAGCAAATTTTTCGGGCATTTTTTCACCATTCAAGGGGTATACCTCAATCAAAACTTGCTCATCATCAACCCAAAGAATAATACCACACAAAATATTATCGTCTATCGTAAAAGTAATATCATTATAAATTCCGTTTGGTAAGTTAATAATTTTTTGAAAATAGAGATAATGACCGTATCCGTTATACTCGTGTTTTATAAGTTTAAAATCAGAAGTTGAAATTTTAAAACCATAGAAGCTTATTAGCTCATCAAAAATAACTTTATCAGGGTCGATGGATTTTTTGGTATTTATTATTTTAGACATGAGTGCTGTTTATTGAAAAGCTACAATAATCTTTCTAAATGTTTGATTAGCTTATAACCGTCATCATTACTAACATAACCTTTTTCACCACTTGCAATAGATCCGAGTTCATCGACGTCTATAATTTTTTTTATAGATTGAATTATAACTTCAATTTCTTGTGTAGAAAATTCTAATTCTAATTTCTTTTTATTATCTAAAATAGAGTGAAATATATGATTATTTGTTTTTCGATTTATTAAGAGAAACTTATCTAAGTGTATATCTTGCAAACCTTCTCCAATAAACATTGAACTGCTCAATATAATTTCAAGATCTTTCTCAGTGATTGGTAATTTCTTATTACTATTTGAATTAACTATTTTTTGCATATACTATGAATTACCTTTTATAATTTCGTCTAAATAATATTGCTTACCATTTGCAGGAACAAAGAATGTGCCTCCGTTTAAATTATCATAGGGATTTATGATTAGTATTGATTTTGTATTATCATCCCAATATAAAGTTTTACCATTTTTCAAAATTGTCTTTTCACTAGGGTTTTCAATTATTCTGTCTATCAATGATTTAAAATCTTTTGATGATTTCACATTAGGAAATTCACTTGCATGCTTCTCATAAGAATGTTGTGCAATTTTTTGACTATAATAATTATTTACCTCCACCATCTTCCCCTTAGCTGCACTAAGACTACCATCAGGATCAAGAACTCTAAGAAAAGTCTTACCATCTTTGTAGTAGAATTCACCATCAAATAAATATTCACCACCGTCAATATTAACTTTGGTTGAAGTACCAGAACCTCCATTCTTCAATTTGATATCATCAACATCGTCAATATAGCCTGGTACCTTCTTAAGATCATCAATAGACTTAGTAACACCTGATATTTTTGTTGTGCCTTTTGGTATTATTAGTCCTATCCCTTCAGTCAAGATAGCCCCAGTAAGCAATTGACCACCTTGATAACTAACACACTCAACCGCATTAGCTTCCTTATTCCCACAAGCAAACTCTTTAGGATCCAAAAGCTTTCCATTCATCACAGAACCTCCAAGATAACTAAGCACATTTCCAACCAAAAAAGCAGTTGTCAGTCCTACTCCTGTTGCCACCGCTCCAGCTCCTATTGCTCCGGCTACAAGTGTTGTTGCCAGTCCTCCTGTAAATACTGTTGCTGCTACCACAGCTGCTGTGACTGCTACTATGGAGGCATTTTGTTTCCAATCTCCCATGTCATAACCAAAATTATCTTGAAGGTAGTTTTTGTTGTTCTCGTAGTTGTTGCCGATTTGATCTAGTGAGCATGGTTGTCCATTGAAGCAACCAACTGCTGTTTGTCCTATTGAAGCAACTAGATTGTAAGCATTGGCGTTTAGATTGATAACTGCTCCTGCTACTGTACCAATTCCATTCAAAACTGCTCTAGCTCCGTTGCTGGCTCCGTTTTGAACACTGGTGAAGTTGTTAACTATGTTTTCGTGGATTGGTTTTTGGTTGAAGAGGGATTGTATTCCACTTATTGCTAGGTTTAGAGGTGCTGTTCCTACAGCCATTACATAGCCTATTGCTTCTCCTGTGTAGAATACTCCTTCAGCTATTCCTTCTCGTACACAACTTCCTTTTTCCCAAGGGTATTTGTTCCACTGGCAGTCTTGGGTGGTTCCTCTTTGGTAGGTTTGTTTGACTTGGTTTATGTTGGCTTTGATTAGGTCTTGGAAGGATTGGGTGTTTCCTTCTTCGCCTACTTGTAGATTTAGTATGTCTTTGTTGGCGTTGCATTGACTTACCCAGCTGTCTAACTCACTGCTGGCGGAGTTACCACTTCCTTTGTTTTGGGAG
>NZ_JBIKSE010000007.1:0-61604 GCF_044348765.1 Arenimonas sp. | reverse complement strand
AGGCACAAGGTCAAATAAACCACCTGACGACGCAAGGACATGATGAACATGGACTGATTTTACGTTACGGCTGCGTGAATGTGTCGATGCCCTCGTCTGCCTTTGGTGCAAGAAACAAGCCACTCATGCAATTGCTTGTTTTTCTTCACAAACTACCGATTAGCAAAATTTAGAATAAAAAGGCGAGGCATCCTGCCCGCTCAATCAAAACCTGAGGACCCCGTATGAATCTTTTCAAAATACCCTGCGCCCTGACCCTGCTGGCGCTGGCATCGGCGCCTGAAAGCGTCTATGCCAACGAAGGCGGCTGGTACACAACCGCCATTTTCGGTGTAGCGTCGCAATCCGATCAAGCTTTGGACTTTACCGGGAACGGCAACCCTCAGACGGCGAACAGCCGACTTTCTTCTGGTGGCTTGGCTGGCGCAGCATTGGGCTATGGCTTTCCCTCTGGCTGGCGGGTGGAAGGCGAGTTCATCTATCAAAGCGTCGATGCCAAGGACCCCGGGCTGTTGCCGCCGGCACCGGTTGGAAAAGGTGACTATGCCTCAACCGGGCTTGCGCTCAATGCCCTCTATGATTTCGATTTGTTCGGCTCTAAGCACACCACTACCTACCTCGGCGCCGGCGTTGTAATGCTCAACGAGGTGGATATTGATTTCGAGAACAATGGCATCGAACGCTCCTACAGCGGTTCGGATAGTGCGTTGCAACTGCTGTTCGGGGCACGCTACCGGCTCGGCGAGCGTTTCTTCATGGATGCCGGACTGCGTTATCTGACGGCATCATCGGTGCGATTGGAAAGCGAAGACGGTGCCTTTGGCGAGATTCGCGCCGACTACCAACCTTGGGCGGCAACCGTGGCTTTAGGTTGGCAGTTTTAATGGCCTAGCCAAAAAAAACCCCGCCTTCAGGCGGGGTTTTGTTTGGTGGGCCCACTAGGATTTGAACCTAGGACCAAGGGATTATGAGTCCCCTGCTCTAACCGCTGAGCTATAGGCCCGCAAGAAGTCAGGCCAATTTTACAGTATTTTCTCAACAAGCCCTCGGCCATTACCTTACCCATACAAAGACAGAGGCCAGCAATCAGGGATTGCCGGCCTCCGGTACATACGTTAGGCAACAACTCATTTACCGCCGGGCACAACCTCGTTCAGCAATGCCGGACGGTACATCAGACGCAGGCCCAAGGAGGCATCATTACCCATCAAACTATTGAAGCTGTTCTGGTACATGAAGCTCAGACCCCAGCGCATTCCCAGATCGGAGTCGAAACCCACGCCCAGCAGAGCATCCCAATCACTCCAGCCCGGTGTTTCCAGAATGAAATCATTCACAACCGGTGAATTGAGGTAGTTGATGGATACGGTGCTATCTGACTGCGAGCGATTGCGCGCCTCAATATTCCAGAACGGACGCGCATATCGGCTGAATGCATCGCCGTAATAACTACCTTCAAAACCAATCGCAAAGGTGTCATTCGTTACATCCTGGCCACCGAAGTCGAATGCGTTGGTAGTGATGCCAGACTCTGCATAGCCGTCCAAACTGGATTCAGTGCGATCGTAACGTAGGTACGCGCCATATTGAACCGTGTCTTTTCTGAACTCGTAACCGAACAGCAGCGAGGCATACCATTGGTCACCGTCACGACTGGCTAATGCATAGCCCGCATCGGGAGCACTCCAGCGGCGGACATCGAAGCCAAGCGCGCCCATGCCAATGATGCCATCGAGGTAAATGCCCTCATCATTGCGATATGCACCATAAAAACTGAAGGACTGCTGATCTGCATCAAGCTCGCTTTGAACCGATCTCAGATTGTAGCCGGTGCTTGCGTAACCGACGGTTGCACCAAGCACCATGGAATCCGTAATCCGGCGGTCAATACCCAGGGTTATGCCATCGGTCTGCAGGTTGCTGCCACCCAGACTGCTATCGGACAAGGTCACCGAACCCATGCTCCACACCGACACGCCTTGGCAAGCCTCTTCAGACTCAATAGCAATCCTACCGGACTGACCTTCTGCAGAACCCGCGTTGGAAACATTCAGGCCGAGACTGCAACCTTCATGAGCTTCCGGCGTTTGACGGATCTCGCGCAGACGATCACGGATGTTCATCATCTGAGCTCCGGCAAAACGGCCGCTGGCATCCAACTGTGCGGCAATCGTTTGCTTGACGGACTCATCACGGGTGGGATCCACGCGAATGACCAGCGTATAGGTACGGGTACCGATAGCACCATAGATATCTTTAGAGGTTACCGTGAATGTGTAGGTGCCCGGGGTCGTCGGTATTCCTGTAATCAGTCCGGCGCTATTCATATTCAGCCCGACGGGCAGACTGCCACCCGTCAGGGTGTACTGATACGGACCGGTACCGCCTGTCGTTGTAAGATTGGTGGAATACGCCATGCCGACTTCAGGGGCTGCGATGGTTGCCGGGCCGACAGTCAAAGCGACCGGGGGTGCAACAACAATCGTGTACTGCTTGCTGCCGAAGTCACCACCGGTGCTATCGGTGCCTTTAACAGTAAAGGTATAGGTACCGGCGGCCGTCGGGGTTCCCGACAGCTGACCACCGGTCGTCAACGTCAGGCCGGTCGGCAACGTGCCGGCCGTCACCGCATAGGTATACGGACCCACGCCATCACCGCCGGTGGCGGTCAGGGTCTGATTGGCATAAGTAGCACCCACGGTCCCCGCCGGCATGCTGGCCGGACCGATGGTCAGCACATTCCCGGCTGTGATGGTCAGGCTGTAATCCGTCGTGCCGCTGTTGCCGAAGCTATCAACGCATTCCACGGTGAAGTTGTACGCCCCCGCCGCGGTCGGCGCGCCAATCAGTGTATTGCTGGTCAGTCTGATGCCGCCCGGCAACGCGCCGGCTGTGATCGAACAGGTGTACGGACCGGTACCACCGGTCGGGGTCAGTAACTGGCTATACGAACTGCCGCTGGTGCCACCCGACAAAGTGGCAGGACCAATATCGACAATAGCCGAAGATATTAATAGGGTATTGGTAACACTATCGGTAGCACCGCCCGTCGTGTCAGTGCCAGTGATAGTAAAGGTATAGTTGCCGGCAACAGTCGGAGTTCCCGACAGCTCGCCACCAGTGGTTAAGGTCACATCGATCGGCAGCATTCCGGCCGTCACCTCATAGGTATATGGACCCGCACCATCACCACCGATTGCGAACATGGTCTGATTAGCATAGGCAGCACCCACCGTTCCCTCCGGCATGCTGCCCGGTCCAATACTTAGCACACCCACATCTGTAATTTCGATTGTGTAGTTTGCAACACCATTCGCGCCGGCAGAATCAACAACTTGTGCGCGAAAGGTGTAGGTTCCAACAACTGTTGGGGTGCCGCTTATGCTGCCATTGGCATTCAATGTTAATCCTGTCGGCAGAATCCCACTAAAAACACTATAGGTATAATTGCCATTACCACCCGTTGCGATTATTGCACTCGAATAAGCTGTATTAAGAGGCCATGTGGTTGATGCGCCGGGCAAACTCAATGTCGATGCACAAGTGCCGCTGGGGCCAGCTGTCATCTGAATACTCAAAGAGTTGCCGCCTGTAAAATTAGCAACGACACCCTGTGCTGATGTCACTCTCACTCCGAATGTATTATTGCCATTAACGTTCGTACAGTTGACTCCAGATACGATGCCGTTTGACGAAATCACAAACCCGGACGGAAGCGCTCCAGAAACAAGAGCATATGTGTAGGGAGCGTCTCCAGCAGTCGGACCTGAGGTCGTGTTGCTAAGATTATAAGTGTAGGAAACACCACGCATGGCTTGCGTGATACTCACGTCTGAAATAGTTATCCCATTAACTGTTTTACTCTGGGCATAAGCATGGCTACCAACACCGAGGCCTGTCATAAGAATTAATAAGGAGAACAAGCCCAGCAAGGAGTGCTTGATATTTTTCATATAGTTTTAATTCGAAAAGTTAATAGGTATTGTTTAGCACGCCTAATTATCCCAGAACGCAATGCTTTACTATTGACATTGCGGGACAGAATCTTATCTTTGCATGCGAAATAACTTCAAATCGGCACATTGAATTGTGCCATTTTTGTAAACTTGAAGAATAAAGTGTGCCATTTTGTAAACTCGCCAGCACCGAAAATACACTTAAATAAAAAACCTACAAGCGAAGTTGTAGGTTTTTTAAGTGCCTTGAATCTCGCTGAACCATTAAGCAATCATGGATTATCCGAGTCGAGGAAGGAACGCATGATGTCGGCGCGCGAGGGATGACGCAGCTTGCGCAGGGCCTTGGCTTCGATCTGGCGGATACGCTCGCGAGTCACGTCGAACTGCTTGCCGACTTCTTCCAAGGTATGGTCGGTGTTCATGTCGATGCCGAAACGCATGCGCAGCACTTTCGCTTCCCGCGGAGTGAGACCGGCCAACACGGAATTGACCGCTTCACGCAGACCGATGTTAGTGGCATTTTCCATCGGCGACTCGATGTTGCTGTCTTCGATGAAATCGCCCAGGTGTGAATCCTCGTCGTCGCCGATCGGGGTGGCTAGCGAAATCGGCTCCTTGGCGATCTTCATCACCTTGCGGATCTTGTCTTCCGGCATTTCCATGGCTTTGGCCAGTTCTTCCGGCGAGGCCTCGCGGCCCATTTCCTGCAGCATCTGGCGCGAAATGCGGTTGAGCTTGTTGATGGTTTCGATCATGTGCACCGGAATGCGGATGGTGCGCGCCTGATCAGCGATCGAACGGGTGATAGCCTGGCGGATCCACCAGGTGGCGTAGGTCGAGAACTTGTAACCGCGTTTGTATTCAAACTTGTCGACCGCTTTCATCAGGCCGATGTTGCCTTCCTGGATCAGGTCGAGGAACTGCAGGCCGCGGTTGGTGTATTTCTTGGCGATCGAGATGACCAGGCGCAGGTTGGCCTCGACCATTTCCTTCTTGGCCTTGCGCGCCATCTCCTCGCCGTAGCGCATTTCATCGTTGGCGCGCTTGATTTCAGCCAGTGGCGCGAACAGTTCCTTCTCGATGGCGACCAGTATTTCCTGCTGCGCGATGATGGCGTCTTTGTGTTCGCGGATACCCGAAGACCACTTCTGTTTGCGGCCAATCACGGTTTCCGCCCACTTCAGATCGGTCTCGCTGCCTTTCCAGGCCTTGATGAAATCCTTGCGTGGCATCTTGGCGGCATCCACCGACAGTTTCAGCACCGCGGCTTCGTGGCGGCGGATTTCACCGATTACTTCACGCAGACGACCGAGCAGGGAATCGGTCTGCACCAGCGGGAATTTCAGGCGCAGCACCTCATCGGCGATGGCCAGACGCAGCTTCTGCGACTTGCTGTTTTCCAGGCCGAACTTGTCGACGGCTTTGTGGAATTTCACGGTCAGAGCGGCCAGCAGCTCCATCCGGCGCGCTACTTCCAGCGGATCCGGGCCGGTTTCAACCGCAGCAGTTTCGCCATCGGCATCGTCTTCGACCTCGACCGCTTCCACCACCGGCGGCAGTTCCGGCTCGTCGCCTTCCAGATCGAGGAAGCCGATGACCACTTCCGACAGGCGCTTGCGGCCGGCCTTGTGTTCTTCGTAATCGGACAGAATCTGCTGGGCGATCCACGGAAAATTGGCCAGACCGGTGTGCAGCTTGTTCAGGCCTTCTTCGATGCGCTTGGCAATGACGATTTCACCTTCGCGGGTGAGCAGGTCGACCGAACCCATTTCGCGCATGTACATGCGCACCGGGTCGGTGGTGCGGCCGGCTTCGTTCTCGAGCGAGGACAGCACGGCCACGGCTTCTTCGGCGGCGACCACGTCGACGCTGCTGCCAACGCTGCGGCCCGACAACAGGAGCGCTTCGATGTCCGGGGCCGACTCGTGCACCACGATGCCCATGTCGTTAATCATGCCGATGATGTTTTCCATCTCGTCGGCATCGATCAGATCTTCCGGCAGGTGGTCGTTGACGTCGGCCAGTGTCAGGTAGCCCTGATCCACGCCCTTGGCGATGAGTTCCTCGATTTCCGATTTGATATTGCGTGGGGTGGTCATATGCGCTCGTCTAGCCAGAGGTGAGGGGGAACCGATTATTATAACAGAGGGTCGGCTTTTCTTAGTAACTTATTGAATCGAATTGACTTATGTTTCCAGCCAGAAGGTCACCGGACCGTCGTTGACCAGGCTGACTTGCATGTCGGCGCCGAAGCGGCCGGTGGCGACCGGACCATGCCGGCGACGGACGGCCTCGACCAGAGCATTAAAACCGGCCAAGGCCTGTTCCGGCGGCGCGGCCGAGGTAAAACTCGGGCGCAGACCGGAACGGGTATCGGCAGCCAGGGTGAACTGGCTGACCAGCAGGACCCCACCGGCCACGGCCTGCACCGACAGATTCATCCGGCCTTCGGCATCACTGAACACGCGGTAAGCCAACAGGCGTTCGGCCATGCGTTCAATGGATGCTTCGGTATCGCCGGGCTGCACCGCCACCAAGACCAGCAGACCGGTGCCGATGGCGCCGATGGTTTCGCCCTGCACCGCCACACTGGCCTGTTTGACGCGCTGGATAAGGGCAATCATGCGTTATTCGGACCGGAGTTGCAGTATGCGTGACAGTTAGACCATAACCTTACCGAAAAGTTCCGCAAATGTCCGCAAAAGGGGGAATCCGTTACACTGAGCCGATGATCCGTTTCGCCTGGTTTGGCACCCTTCTGTATGCTTTTGCACGCCTGATCGGCCTGCTGCCGATGCCCGCGCTGCGCGCGTTGGGCGTGGCGTTCGGCGGGCTGGCCTACCGTCTGGACAGCCGCGAAACCCGCATCGCCCGCCGCAATCTGGTCCTGATCCACCCGGACATCGACGATGCCGCCCGGGAAAACATGACCCGCGCGCTGATGCGCTCGATGGGCCAGAGCCTGATGGAAACCCTGGCCATCTGGACCCGGCCGCGGGCGCGGGTGCTGCGCCTGGTGCAGCAGGTGCAGGGTGAACACCACCTGCAGACGGCTTTGGCGCAGGGCCGCGGTGTCTTGCTGGCGGTGCCGCACTACGGCAACTGGGAATTGCTGATTGAATTCATGGCCGCGCGCGGTCCGTTCAGCCTGGTCTTTAAAGCGCCCGATAAAGCCGGGCTAGAGCGTTTTCTGAATAAGGCCCGCAGCGGCGCCAATGTACAGCTGGTACCGGCCGAAACCACCGGCATGCGGCCCCTGCTGCGCGCCCTGCAGAACGGTGAAGTGGTCGGCATCACCCCGGACCAGCAACCGCGCAAGGGCGGCGGTGAATTCATTTCTTTCTTCGGCCGCCCGGCACTGACCCTGAGCCTGATTGCAAAACTGGCGCAACGCGCGGGCACACCGGTGGTGTTTGCCTACACCGAACGCAGCGGCGCGGGCTTCAATGTCGTGTTCGAGGCCGAGGAGCCGGCCCTGCACGAGCCCGATCTGCAGGTGGCGCTGACCGCCATGAACCGGCGCGTGGCGGCGATTGCCACCCGTGACTTCCGGCAGTACCAATGGACCTACAAACGCTTTAGCATCCGCCAAGACCCGAACGAGAAGAATCCCTACACATGAACACTGTATTGAATGATTTGGATGCCGAAGGCTGGCAGGGCCTGGAGCCGGCCGCCAAACCCCTGATGTTCTGGTTCGGACTGCTACCGTTCCTGATTCCGATTGCGCCGGCTACGGTTGTGCCGATGACGCTGATACCCGGCTGGTCCGGTCTGGCCATTACCCTGCCGGTGACCGCCCTTTGTCTGGTGCTTGGCATTTCTTTCGGACGTAACCGCTGGCAGTGCACGCGCTGGCGTCTGGATGATGCCGGCTTCCGTCTGCGCAAAGGCCGCTGGTGGCAGCAGGAAATTTTCATTCCGCGTTCGCGGGTGCAGCATCTGGACATCCACAACGGCCCGATGGAGCGTTCGCGCGGACTGGCCACGCTGGTGATCCACACCGCCGGTACCGAAAGCCACGCCCTGAAACAGCAGGGCTTCAGCCTGCAGACCGCCACCGATCTGCGCGACGCACTGATTCCGGAACGCCGCCGTGACGACAGCGCCCTCTGAGGCTGTGGTGGAAGCCATTCCCGAACAGCGGCTGCATCCGCTGTCGTGGCTGTTCGAACTGTTCAATGTGCTGCGGCAGTTCATTGTGCCGATTCTCATCCTTCTGTTTACCGGGCAGGGCGACCGCTATGAACTGTGGGGTCTGCTCGGCGTTGGGGTGATGGTGCCGCTGGCGGTGGCGCGTTATTACAGCTTCCGTTACCGCATCGGCGGCGACCGTATCGTGATCCGCTCGGGCCTGCTGCACAAAACCGTGCGCGATATCGCGTTCACCCGCATCCAAAACGTGACCCTGCATCAAGGGCTGCTGCACCGGCTGATGAACGTGGCGGAAGTACGCCTGGAAACCGGCGGCGGCGAAGACAAGGAAGAAGGCCGCATGCGTGTCCTCGGCTTCGCCGAAGCGCAGGCCCTGCAAGGCATCATCCGCAGTTCGGAACTGCCCGTAAGTTCGGCTGATGCCGAAGCATCCGCGGCCGAAGACCAGGTACTGCTGCAATTGCCGACCCGGGAACTGCTCAAACTCGGCCTGATCTCGAACAAAGGCATGCTGCTGGTGGCGGCCGGCATCGGTGGCGCCTATCAATTGAACTGGAAACTGCCGCAAGCGCTTTTCGAACATGTCGGTAGCTGGCTGATGGCGCATCGCGACGACCTCGGTAACGGCCCGATGGCCTATGTGCTGGGCGGCATGTTAGTGCTGCTGGCGGCATTCACCTTGCTGCGTCTGATATCAATACTGCAGGCGCTGCTGCATTACCACGGCTTCGTGCTCAGTAGCGATGCACACCGCCTGTCGATTACCCGCGGTCTGTTGAGTCGCTTCAACGGCTCCTTACCCCGTGATCGCATCCAGGCTTGGACATTGAAACAAGGCTGGTTGCAGCGCCGTTTCAAACGCTACGCGCTGCAGGTGGATGCCGCCGCCGGCAGCAACCAGAAGCACGAACAGCTGGAATCGCATTGGGCGCTGGCCCCGATTGCCGACGATGCCGGCATCGCGCACATCATCGGAAGGGTTTTGCCGGAGGGCTCCTGGCCGGTGACCGAATGGCTGCCGCTGCATCCGAACGCCTGGCAGCGTCGGTTCAAAGTGCCGGCGTTTTTCCTGTTGCCGATCAGCGCGGTGTGTGTGTTCTGGTTCGGGTACTACGGATTGCTGCCGCTGCTCGGTATTCCGTGGCTGTATGTGCAGTCGAAAATCTGGGCGCGGCACGCGGGCTATGCGCATGCCAATGGTTTGATTGCAGTGCGCGAAGGCTGGATCGGCAAGCACTGGCGCTTTGCGCAAACGCGCAAAGTGCAGGCGGTTTACCTGAAGCAATCGCCGTTCGACCGCCGGCACGGCATGGCCACGGTGTTCTGCGATACGGTGAATGCGGGCATGGGCGAACCGGCGCTGGCCGTTCGCTATCTGCCGTTCGATGAGGCGGTGGCGCTGCACCATGAAGTTTCAGCGGCGATTGCTAGGTGAATGGAGAAGCCCAAATGGTCATGGTCATTTTCCGGGCGCGTATCCGGAAACTCGATGATGAATATGTGCGGGTCGCGGCACGCATGCGTGAACTGGCGATTGCCGAATTCGGATGCATCGAATTCCATGCCGTCAGTGAAGGCGCCGAAGAAGTCGCGCTATCGTACTGGCCGGATGAAGAAAGCATCCGCCGCTGGCGCAATCATCCCGAGCACCTTCTGGCGTAGCAGACCGGCCGTGAGCGTTGGTATGAATCCTATTCGGTGCAGGTCGCACGGATTACGCGCCAGTACCGGAGCAAAGACTGAAAGCCATCATTCCTGCCAGAACGACGGAATGAACAGCACCAGGATGGTGAAGATTTCCAAGCGGCCGACCAGCATGGCGAAACTCATCAGCCAGGTCGAGAAATCGCTGAGCACCTGAAAATGGAGTGCGACCTGCCCCAGGCCCGGGCCGAGATTATTCAGACAGGAAGCCGCTGCCGAAAACGCCGTGGTCAGGTCCAATCCATCGGCGGACAGCAGCAGTACCAGCACTAAATACAGGCTGATGTAGAGGGCGCAGAAGCCGGCTACCGAAATCACCACGCTTTCCGAAACACGCTTGCCGCCCATGGTCACCAGAAACTGCGCTTTCGGATGCACCAGCTGCTTCAATTCACGCGATCCTTGCTGCACGACCAATTGTACCCGCGCCACCTTCATGCCGCCGGCGGTGGAGCCCGAGCAGCCACCGATGAAGGCGAGCATGATCATCAGAATCGGCAGCATGCCCGGCCAATGCGCGAAACCGGTGCTGGCATAACCGGTCGTGGTCAGATGCGATACGGTCTGGAATGCGGCATGGCGCAGGGATTGGTCGAACCCGGTAATCTCGCCTGAGAGCAGAAGGTAGACGGTGACGATGAATACAACCACCGCCACCATCATGGCGAACACCCGCAGCTCACTGCTGGCCTGATAGTGACTGACCGTGGCCGCACGCCAGGCATACCAGTGCAGGCTGAAACTGACCGCGCCCAAAAGCATGAATACGATGGCGATGCCTTCGATCAGTGCATTGTCCCAGTAGCCGAAGCTGGCATCGTGGGTGGAGAAGCCAGCGGTGGCCACGGTGGTCATCGCGTGATTGACCGCATCAAACAGGTTCATGCCGGCAAACCAATAGGCCAGCGCACACAGCACGTTCAGTCCCAGATACACAACCCACAGCGTCCGTGCGGTTTCGGCGATGCGCGGGGTCAGTTTGTTGTCCTTCACCGGACCGGTGCTTTCGGCCTTGAACAGATGCATGCCGCCGATTTTGAGCATCGGCAGCACAGCGATGGCGAGAATCACGATACCCATACCGCCGAAGAAGTTGAGCGAGGAACGGAAAAACAGCAGGCTCTTCGGTAGATTATCCAGGCCGGTCAACACCGTGGCACCGGTGGTGGTCAAGCCGGAAGTCGCCTCGAACACGGCATCGGTATAGCTTAGCTGCGGCAGCGCCAGATAGAACGGCACCGCAGTGACCAAGCTGGCGATGATCCAGATGCCGGCCGTGATCAGGAAGCCATCGCGCAGACGCAGCTCATAGTAACTATTGCGGAACGCGTACCAGAGCACGGCTCCGATTACCGATGTCGGCAGCATCGCCTCCAGGAACGGTAATGCCGTCGACTCATTCCACAAGGCGGCCAACAACAGCGACGGCAGAATGATCAACGAGGACAGCGCGGTGACCGCGCCGAACACCCGCAGCATGGCACCGGCACGATTGCTCAACGCCAGTCCATCTCTTTGAACAGAGCGATGACCACCGGCAGATCGCGCTTGTCAGCGACGAACAGGATGATGTGATCGCCCGGCTCGATCACGATGTCGTGATGCGCGATCAGCAGCTCATCGCCGCGCACGATGCCGCCGATGGTGGTCGAGTCCGGCAGCGCCAGTTCATCGAGTTCACGGCCAATCACGCGTGAACTGCGGCGGTCGCCGCGTACCACCACCTCGATGGCTTCGGCGGCGCCACGGCGCAGCGAGTACACGCGCTCGGGCGCGCCTTCGCGGATGTGCGAAAGCAGAGCGCTAAGGGTGACCGACTGCGGGCTGATGGCGATGTCGATGGTGCTGCCTTCGACCAGCTCGGCGTAGGACGCACGGTTGATCAGCGCGACCACGCGCGGACAGCCCAGGCGCTTGGCCAACATAGCCGATAGGATATTGGCTTCATCGTCGTTGGTGAGCGCGCAGTATACATCGGTCTGGTCGATGTTCTCTTCGCGCAGCAGATCCTCATCGGCGCAGTCGCCGACCAGTACGATGGTGTTGAGCAGATCCTCGGCGATGCTGCGGGCGCGCTCACGCGAGCGCTCGAGCACTTTCACTGAATAGCGTTTTTCCAGCGAGCGTGCCAGGCGCCGGCCGATGCCGCCACCGCCGGAAATGAAGATGCGCTTGGTCAGGCGTTTATCGGCCGAACGGAACTCGCTCATCATCGCTTTAATGGCGTTCTGGTGGGCGAGGAAGAACACTTCGTCGCCGGCCTCGATGACGGTGATACCCTCGGGCTTGACCGCCTTTCCTTTACGGAAGATGGCGGCCACACGCACGTCCATGCCCTGCGGCAGATGTCGGCGCAGTTCACGGATTTCATGGCCGACCAGAGCGCCTCCATGCAGGGCGCGCACCGCGACTAGCTGGGCACGGCCTTCGGCGAAATCCAGCACCTGCAAAGCCCCGGGGGTAGCAATCAAACGTTCCACATGCCGGCAGACCAGATCTTCCGGACTGATGGCGGCAGTGACCGCGGCTTCGCCACCGAGCCCCTGTTTGGCCAGCGCCAGATATTCGAGTTCGCGCAGGCGTGCCACGCGCGTGGGCGCATTTGGCTGCTGGGCGGCGATCTGGCAGGCGATGATGTTGACCTCATCGGATGACGTGACCGCCACCAGGAGTTCGGCTTCGTCGAGTCCGGCCTGGGCCAGCACGCTGGGCAACGAGGCATGGCCCGCAACGGCGCGGATATCGAGCTTTTCGGTGAGCTCGCGCAGGCGTAGTGAGTTACTGTCAACCACGGTGATGTCGTTCTGGTCTTCAACCGACAGCGCTGCCGCTACCGAGCTGCCGACCTGGCCGGCGCCGAGAATGAGGATTTTCATGGCAACTTCCCTGCGTTCATGGCGTCCATGATAACGGAGTCCTTACATCGGCGCAGGCTGTAACCGCCGTGATATTGACCAGCCACCAGCTGCGGCGGTTGGCCTTATCCATCGCGAGCGTGCCCGGCCCGCCGTAATCGATGCAGGCCAATTCCTTGTTTTCATGCACCAGCAGCAGCCGGGTTTTCGGACTTTGCTGCATCCAGGCCATGCCACGCGCGAGTTGCACGGCATGGGGCTGCCGAAATCCGAACTCGGTGACGCGACCACGGGCCTGCAGCAGATTCTGCTCCTTCCAGGCCACCAAGCCGATCTCCGTTCCCGGTCCGGCCTGCGTAAAAGCCTGCTGCATCAGCTTGCGCGCGGAGCTACTGGCATCCAGCACCGGATGCGCGACAAAGCCGTAGCCGAGCCAGAGCACGCTCAGACTGATAGCAACAGCCGCTAAGACGTGCCGCGTTCGCGCCCACAGACCAACCAACAGAGTGATACCACCGCAGACCACCAGCATCCACCACAGCCAGCGGACCTCGGCACCGAGGCCGCGTTGACTGACCAGCGTTTCGACAAAGCCGGCTTGCCCGCTCAAGGCGGCGATGCCAAGCCCGGTGAAGATCAGACCGAGCATGAGCACGAATGCCAGCAACGCGAGGCGGAAACCGCGGCGTTCACTGAGACCCTGCAGGTAGGGCGCCGCCGCCAAGGCGAAAGCCGGCAGTGCCGGCAGGATGTACATGTCGCGCTTACCGGAACTGATGCTGAAAAACAGCACCACCAGCGCACCCCACACCAGCGGAAACAGCACGCGCAGATCGCGTTCGGAAAATGCGGTACGCCACGGCTTCAGCAGCCAGAACCAACTCAGCGAGAACGGCAACCAGAATAAGGTAATGATTTCTGCGAAGTACCAGAACGGTTCATAATGATGCCAAGGATTGGTATAACGTTCGGCGGTCTGCTTGAACAGGATGTTATTGAGGTATTCGGCATGCTCTGGGTTGCCCGAATTCAGACCCAGATAGATGATGGACGATAGCCAGAGTCCAATCGGAAGCAGGAAACATCCGACGGCCGCCAGCCAACGCCAGCCGTCGCCGCACTGTGCCGCTGTCATCGGCGCGCATTGCCAATGCCGGTAAGCCACCAAGGGCAGCAGCGCCAGCAATGGCAGGAAACCGACGCCTTTAGTGATTACACCCAGGCCGGCCAAGGCGAAGCCGCCGCAGAGCAGACGCCAGTCACGCTCTAGCAGCACATGCCGTGCAATGAGATAGAACGAGGCCGTGGTCATCAGGACCAGCGTCGGATCGATCTGGGCACGCTTGAATTGATACATGAACTGCAGCGACACCAGGATGGCCGCCGCCGCCCACAAACCGGCACGTGGCTGCCACAGGCGGCGCCCGAGATCGTAGACTAGCCACAATACCGCCATGCCCGACAGCAGGGAGGGCAACAGGAAACTCCAGCGCCAGCTGCCGATCAGGAAATACGACAAGGCCAACAGCCAGAAATAGACCGGCGGTTTATCGGGATACAGCTCGATGCCGCGGTGCGGAAACAGCCAGTTGCCGGACTCCACCATTTGCTTGGCCACCAGCACGAAGCGCGGCTCGTCGGCCGGCCAGGGATCGCGCAGGCCATAGCCGGCAAACAGCACCACGAACGCGATGGCGAAAAACCACCAGACAGATTTATCAGACAGCATCGTCGACATGTTGCGGACTTCAGACATCGATGTCCTTCTCCCGGGGAGTCAAGGCGCGGCGCGCCGATGTGCCTAGGATACCGCAGTGTCCGGTGCATGCCGAGCTGGTTGCCACCGACACTCAGAGCGCGCTGGTTGTTTCCCGCAGGACCAGCTCGGAGCGAATCATCACTTCCACCGGAATATCCGGCTGCTCGCGGAGTTTAGCGATGAGCAGTTGCACCGCATTCGCCGCCATAGCTTCGATCGGTTGACGCACCGTACTCAGGGCCGGCCAAACCTGGCTGGCCAGCGGGATATCATCGAAGCCGACCACCGACAGGTTGCTGGGAACGCTGACGCCAAATTTATGCGCGATGCGCATTACTCCAGCGGCCATATCGTCGTTAGCGGCGAAAATCGCGGTAGGCGGCTGCGGCAGCGCCAGAAGCGCTGCACCGGCGACCTCGCCCGACTCGAATGAGTTGTAGCCCTGCACCACGTAGTCTTCGCGCGACGGCAGGCCGAGTTCCCGCAGTGCAGCACGGTAACCCTCCAGACGCAGACCGACCGCGCGGTGATCCGGATGTCCGGCGATGAATGCAATGCGACGGTGACCGAGTGCATACAGCGCGCGCGTCATCGCCACGCAGGTGCGTTCATCGTCGGTCACCACCTGCAGGATATCGTCTCGGATTTCCGCCGGCGCGATTGCCACCACCGGCACGCCGGCGGCCACCAGTGCATCCACGGCGGCGGCCATGTCGGACAGCGGGGGGGTCAGAATGACGCCATCGAAGCGGCCCTGTCGGTGCAGATTGATGATCTCGTCGCTGATGCTTTTGTTGCCGAACTCGCAGGGGTGCAGCAGCAGATCGTAACCGGCCTCCTGACAGGACTGCAGCGCGCCGCGCTGGACCTGATGGATGTAATTAGGGCTCGGGTTGTCGTAAAGCAGTCCGAGCGTCAGCGATTCACGGGCGGCTAGACTGCGGGCCGAGTGGTTCGGGCTGTAACCGAGTGCGGTGATGGCAGTCTGCACCAGCGAGCGGGTGGCTGGCGCGACATTGGGCTCGTTGTTGAACACGCGTGAGACGGTCTTGATCGATACCCCAGCCAGCGCTGCGACATCACCGATGGTCGGACGGCCCGGACGCGGCGCATCGGCCGGCGCAGCGGCTGACAGGCTGCGCTTACCGCTTTGTGTGGCGACCTTGGCTGATTTCCGGGGCTTGAATTTATTCACGGGGTGGTTCACAACGAATGACGGCTTTGCCGGCCATGCCTGGCACCATGCGCACGCCGGTGATGCCCAGCGACAGCTTTCCGGAGGTGGCGATCAGCATGCCGGTATCCACACGTTTGAGGTCGGCGCCGGCTTTTTCAAAACAGTAAAGATCCATGCTCAGCGAGAACCAGGTATTCAGGGGTGCGCGCTTGAAGACGTCACTGAGGTTGCCTTTGGCGCCGCAGGGATAGCCACAATCGATGCGTAATTCTACCGGCTGGGTCGGTCGCGATTCAAGCATCATATCGATGACCAGTGCCCCGCCAGCTTTACGCAGGGCCGTCAGATCCTGCGGCGAAGTGCTGTTCAGGAACACCTGTCCGACGCCGCTGCCGTTCCACACCACCCGCCGCGAGTCTTCCTGGACTTTACGGTCGAAAGAACTGACCGTGACCGCGCCATTGGCGGAGGTGGTGGTGTTGCCGGTCACCGGCAGGCTCCAGCCACCTTTGTCGCCGAGTGAAAGTTTCCAGGGTGCCACCGGGCCGCGTTCGAACAGGATAATTTCGGAGGCGGCGGTGACGGCTTCGGCGGCACCGAATTCGGGCAGATCATCGGCAAGCGCTGATGGCTTGGCATAGTTCAGTCCGTATCCGACGGGGAACAGGGGCTGGGGGGCGCTGGCATCGCGGATGACCCGTGCCTGCAGCGGTTCAGCCGGCCAACGGAAGGGGAGACGGCCGATGAAGTCATAGGCAATACCACCGTCGGCTTTGCGGAACAGCACATCGGCGATACCTGAGCCTTCCGAGCCCGGCAACCACGCCGCCACGAAAGCATCGGATTGGTTGAGTTCCGGATTGGTCCAGAGCGGACGGCCACTCAGCAGCACGGTGACCACCGGGATGCCTTGGGCTTTGAATTTCTTCAACAGCGCCAGATCGGCCGGCCGGGCGCGCGCCTGGTTGAGATCGCGGCGGTCACCCTGGCCTTCGGCATAGGGCTCTTCGCCGATGATCACGATGGCGGCATCCGGTTTGGTTTTGAAGTTGCCGTCCAGACTGCGCTCGATACTGCCGCGTGCCTGCAGGGCATCGGCGATGCCTTTGTAGATCGAAGTCGCGCCGGGGAAGTCGGCATTGCTGTTGCCGGTGCCCTGCCAGGTCAGCGTCCAGCCACCGGATTGACGGGCGATGTCATCGGCGCCATCACCGGCGACCAAGACATGCATGTCGGTTTTCAGCGGCAGCAGACCCTTGTTGTTTTTCAGCAGCACCAGGGATTCGCGCACGGCACGGCGCGCCAGGGCACGGTGCTCGGCGGCACCGACCGGTTTCGCCGGATGCACGGCCAGACGCTGCGACGGACGTGGCGCATCCAGCAGACCGGCACGCAGCTTCACCCGCAGGATGCGGCGCACCGCATCATCGATGCGTGCTGCAGGCACCTGCCCGCGTTTCACGGCTGCCAGAAGATTGCCATGGAAGGCTTTCCATTCTTCCGGCACCATGAACAGATCAATGCCGGCCAGGACCGCAGGAACGCAATCCGCATTCGAACAACCGGATACCTGGCCGATGCCGTTCCAGTCGCTGACCACGACACCGTCGAAACCCAGACGTCCTTTCAATACCTGATTGAGCAGATACTCATGGCCGTGCAGCTTCTTGCCCTGCCAGCTGTTGAACGAAACCATCACCGTCTGTGCACCGGCGCCGAGCGTGCCGCGGTAACCGGCACCATGCACGGCGGCGAGTTCGGCCTCACTGATCCGGACATCACCCTGATCGACGCCGTCGGCGGTTGCGCCATCACCGATGAAATGCTTGGTGGTGGCGATGACGCGGTTGTGGCGGAGGAAGTCGGCGCTGCCGGCCCGACCCTGCAGTCCGTTCACCAGGGCCGTCCCAAGCGATTTGACGATATCGGGATTTTCCGAATAGCTTTCGTACGTGCGACCCCAGCGAAAATCACTGGCCACCGCCACAGTCGGTGCGAATACCCAGCCGATGCCGGTTGCGGCGACTTCTTCCGCGGTCGCTACGCCGATGGCCTCGACCAGAGCCGGATCATTGGCGGCGCCCAGCCCAAGATTGTGCGGAAACAGCGTGGCACCGAAAACATTATTGTGGCCGTGCACGGCATCGGTGCCCCAGAGCACCGGAATGCGGGTGCCGCCGACATCCACAGCGGCATCATGGTAGGCATCAGCGAGTACCAGCCAATCGCCCGGCTTGGCCTGCTTGTTGGTCTGCGGGAACGAACCGCCGCCGTTCAGGACCGAACCGAGCGCATATTTGCGGACATCCGTCGGCGTGGCGCTGCGGATTTCGGCCTGGATCATCTGGCCGACTTTCTGCTCGAGCGTCATTGCGGCGAGGATGCCGTCAATGCGTTTTTCGAGCGCCGGATCGGCCGGTACGGGGTTGGGTATGGGTTGCCAATTGGCGGTGTTTCCGGTGTCCTGCGGCATGCCGTAGATCGGTGCCGTCATCAGCGCAGCCAGACATACGGCTGCGGTCAATCGCTTGTTCATCGTGTGCTCCAACCCGGTGTAACCGGACGCCGAAGCGTCCGGTTACACGGATGACGATCAGAAATCTTTGTGGAACTTGATCCCGTAGGAACGCGGCGGGAAGAAGCTGGCCTTCATGTAACCCGGACCCGGATCGGCCCACTGACGGACCAGTTTATCGGTCAGATTATAGATGTACAGCTCGGAGCTCCAGCCATCCATGGTATCCACCAGACGCAGTGATGCGTTGAAGGTGGCGAATGCGCGCTGGCCGCTGTGGAACGGACCTTCGTCGAAATTGTTGTCGGCGAAGAACATTTCGCTCTGCCAGTGCATCGACACGTTCGGAATCAGCAGCTTGCCTTCGCCGAATTTGGCGGAATCGAGCGCGAAGGTATGCTCCATGGTGATGGTGGTGGAGAATTCCGGCGACCAAGGCAGTTTCTTGCCGCGGTAGTCGGCCGGGCGGCGTAGGCTGTTGTCCGGGCGGACCTGGGACGGATCTTCCGGGGCGCATTCGGATAGGCCGAGGTAAGCGCGTTCGAAACAGAACCAGCCGTCTTCAGCACCCGGAAACTTGGTGATGGTGGCATCCAGGTAGGTGAACCAGCCGTATACGCGACCGCCTTTCCACGGCAGCCAGTCGAACTCGATTTCCAAACCCTTCACTTCTGCTTCCGCGATATTGGTGGTCAGCAAAGTACCGATGTCGCGGTTGCTGACCTGCGACTTGCCGACGACGGCCCAGGTGGTACGCTGCATGTTGTCGTATTGGGTGAAGAACACGTTGCCGAGCAGATTCAGTTTGCCATCGGCGAGGCGGGCCTTGAAGCCAGCTTCGATGGTGGTGGTTTCTTCCGGCTCGTAGGCGAATGCGGTCAGGCCGCCCTCGCAATCGCAGACGTTGACCTTATCGCCGAAACCGCCGGCCTTGTAACCGGTGGCGGCGTAGCCGTACAAGAACCAGTTTTCGTTGAGCTCATAATCGGCGCCGAGACGCCAGGTGCCCTTGCTCCACTTGGCCGAGAAGGTGTTGTCAGTGCCGGGCACGCGGTCGATGAAGTCTTCCGCCAACGAGCCCATGCTGTTGTTCAGATTGCCGGCCTGGTAAAGCTCGCCGGAGGTAGACCAATACGGAACAATGCCGATCAAGCCCCAGCTCTCATACCAGAAGCTTCCACCAAAAAGTCCCGGGTTGACCCAGTAGCCTATAGTTTCGTGATTCGAGCCGCCTTTATCGCTCTTCTTGTCCCAGCTGTAGCGGTAACCGGCGGTGAAGTTGAGCTTGTCGTTTACCTGGTAATCGAGCTGGCCGAAAAGCGCTTCCGACTCGACGCGGCGGTCCGGCTGCACGAAGGACTGTGCCAGCGGAATGCCGGCAGAGCAGCAGAACGGAATTTCAACGTCGAAACGAATGTTGTTTTTTTCCTGCAGGTAGAACGCACCAAGTACCCACTTCAGCGGGCCATCGCCGGAAGACTTGATCTGCAGTTCGCTAGTCAGCGAATCGTAGTTGGAGTAGCGCGTGGTTAGCTGCAGGTCTTCGAACGGAAACAGGGCATACGGCGCAAAACCGGCATCGATGATGGCCTGCTGATCGCGGATCAGGAAGCCGAAGCCGCCGCAGCAGACGCGGTTGATGCCATAGGCCGGATGGTCCGGATCGGCAAAGGCGCCGCCGTCACCATCATAGGCCTGGGAACGGGTTTCCTCGGAGTAGGCGATGCGATGCTCGACCAGAATGTCATCGGCGGCCTGCCACTTGAACTCGGAACGCCAGGTGTCGATGGTCATGTTCAGCTCGCCCGGCACATTGATGTTGGCCGAGAACTGCGGCTGGTCGCATTCGAAGAAGGTGCCTTTGGCTTTTTCGCAGTCCTTCAGCGAAATCATACCAGCGCCCTGATCGCGGTAGCGGTCGAAGGTCAGCAGCCAATCGATATCTTCGGTCGGCTTCATGCCCAGACTCAGGCGGCCGGCCCAGCGGTTGGAGTTGCCATAGGCGTCGGAATCCTCGACGCGGTGGTTGCGGCGCTGGTCGGTATTGACGATGCCATCGGCCGGTACGTCGTTCGGACCGTTGAAGATGCCGTCACTGTTGGTATCCCAGTTCAGGTCGAAGGTGTCCATGCGCTGGTCGATGTAGCTGTCGGTCTTGTCGACCATGAACGAACCGCGCAGCGCGATCCAGTCGTTGATTGGCACATTGAACATGCCGCGCATCAGCTTGTGGTTGTTGTTGCCGAATTCGATGTCGCCGCCGCCGAAGACCTGATCGGTGACCGGGCGTGCGGAGATGATATTGATGGAACCGGCGGTGGAGTTGCGGCCAAACAGGGTGCCCTGCGGCCCACGCAGGACTTCCACGCGCTCGACGTCATGCATCAATGCCAAACCGTTCTGCGGTCGCGGGGTGTAGCTGCCGTCGATGTGGATGCCGACGGTGGGATCGCCGAGTTCGGTGAAATTGTTGGAGGTGATACCGCGCACCACGACCTGCACGCCGGAATCGGAGGGCGAGAACCCGACCTGCATGTTAGGCACCAGATTGCCGAGATCGCGGACGTCCTGCACACCTTGGCGGTCGAGCGTGTCTTGGGTGAATGCGGAAACCGCCAAGGGCGTCTGCATCAGAGTGGTTTCGAATTTGGTGGCGGTTACCGTGACCTCTTCCAGCACCTGCGGCGTTTCCTTGCCGGCAGCCGCCACTTTGGCCTTGGCATCGTCACTGGCGGCAGCGGTTTCCGCGGCTTTCTTCTCCTGAGCATGTGCCTGCGTGAACAGCACCGATGCAAGCATCAGTACCGCCGACAGGATGGTTCGTAGACTGGAATTCATAACCCTCTCTCCATCAATTCGGTTTCGTTATCGGCTTGGCATGCCTATAGGCCATGGCCATCCGGTTTTTTCTGTAGGTGTCGCAGACCGGCATGAGGCCGATTGAACGGAAATTTACCGATTTATGACAACGATGTCAACAACGGCACCGCTTCGGCCGAAACACCCCCCCTTGGCTGCAGCTATCAGGCCGGCGCCATCTCGATCCGCTATACAATATATATTGTTGTTATTAATGACTTTATTTGGACTTCTAATGGCCGAGCATTAGCCCCTGCAAGGCCCGCCGGGGATATTGACATCGCTATCAATGGCTGTCATTGTCTTGCAAAAGGCCGCCCTAGAGTCTTTATTTTTAGCCGACGGCGGACCAAGGGCACACCAACCACCACGACGAGCGCGTACCGCATGAATCAAGGGCGCGCGGGGAGAGAGAATATGGCAGTGACACCCGGCATTTCGAGCAGCGCGGATCCTTCACCGGTGAAGGAAGACGGCGCGCCCATCCATGCGCCCGGATTGCAGGGATTCGTCTTCGCCTTGTTCTTCATTTTCGGCGGCATCACCTCGCTTAACGATGTCATCATCCCCAAGCTGAAGGAATTGTTCACGCTGAACTATACGCAGGCCATGCTGGTGCAGTTCTGCTTCTTCACCGCCTATCTGGTGATCGGTATTCCCGGCGCCAAACTGGTCAAGAAGATCGGCTACATGCGCGGCGCGGTTGCAGGCCTCGTGACTATGCTGTTCGGCTGCCTGCTATTCATTCCTGCATCGCAGACGGCGACCTATGAGCTATTCCTCTTCGCCCTGTTTGTGCTGGCAAGCGGCGTGGTGCTGGTCCAGGTGGTTTCAAACCCGCTCATTTCCCTGCTCGGCCCGTCTTCCACGTCCCATAGCCGACTGACGTTCGCCCAGGCCTTCAACTCGCTTGGCACGACCGTTTTTCCGATTGCCGGTTCCATCCTTATCCTCGGAAGCCTGGCGTCCCTGAGTGCAGATCAATTATCGGGCGCTGAACTGGACGCCTATCGCGTGGCGGAAAGCCAGGCGATCGTGAATGGCTATGTCGGCATTGCCATAGCGTTGGCGCTGGTGGCCGCCGTGGTCTGGGTGTTCCGCGACAAGCTGCAGGGTGAACGGCATGAGCCCAGCTCCGGGCTTGGCGGCGCCGATCTTCTCAAGCGCCCTCGCTTCGGCTTCGGCGCGCTATGCATTTTCCTTTATGTTGGCGCCGAAGTATCGATTGGTTCGCTGATCGTGAATTACCTGATGCAGCCCGGTGTCATGGGTCTGCAGGAACAGGCGGCGGGCAAACTGATCGGCCTGTATTGGGGCGGCGCGATGGTCGGCCGATTTATCGGATCGGTAGTGCTGCGCATGGTGAGTCCGGGAAAAGTGCTGGCATGCGTGGCCGTAGGTGCTATCGCCCTGATCGCTCTATCGACCAACAGCACCGGCATGCTGTCAGGCTACAGCCTGCTGGCGATTGGCCTGATGAATGCGATCATGTTCCCGACCATTTTCAGCCTCGCGTGCGAAAAGCTGGGTAGCCGGGCTGCGGATGGATCCGGCATCATTAATGTCGCCATTTTCGGTGGAGCGGTGATCCCGCTTCTCACTGGCGTCATTGCAGATGTTAGCGACAGCCTTTCTTTTGCGCTCGTACTGCCTGCAGCCTGCTATGCCATCATCGCCGGTTTTGGCATCTATGCGCGCAAGCCGGCGGTGGCCTGAATCCTCTGCCACCTGCAAACCGGACAATTACGATATGCGCTTGCTGCTGTTGACCGTCATTCTGGTGGTAGGCCCGGATCTGGCACACTGCCGGACCTCAACAGAGCCTGCGCCCCCCGCGGCGCAGGCGCAGACGTGGCAGGATGGGGATCTGCTGTTTGCGGATGAGTTCAATTCCGGCCAGCTCGACCGGTCGAAATGGAATGTCATCGGCCCGGATTTCTGGGTGAACAACGAGCAGCAAGTCTATATCGACGCGCCTGAAACCATCCGCTTCATGGCTATTAGCGAAACAGCCGGTGCTGATGGCGGGGCGCTCGCCCTGCAGCCTATGTACTGGAAGGGTTTCGAAACGCCGGATGGACGTAAGGTAGATTTCGTTTCGGGCCGAATCGATACGCGCGGCAAGTTTGAATTCACCTATGGCCGCGCGGCCGCGCGCATCAAGATGCCCGACGCGATCGGCGTCTGGCCGGCCTTCTGGCTACTGGGCAACGGCAAATGGCCCGATACCGGTGAAATCGACATCATGGAATATGTGGGTGAGGCCGACTGGACTGGCGTTGCCTTGCACGGTGAGGGATATTTTGGCGATACCCCGCTGGTCAACAAGCATTTCTTTCCGCCGGAAACCGATGCCACCCAGTGGCATGAATATGCGGTGGAATGGACGTCTGACCAGATACGCTTCCTGGTGGATGGCAAACTCACCTATCGCGTTACCCGTAAAATGGCAGAGCATTACGGGAAATGGAGCTTCGACACACCCAAGTTCGTGATCCTGAATTTCGCCGTGGGCGGCGCCTATCCATTCAAGACCAATGGCATCGAAGTGCCCTATTCAGGCATCCCTGCCAGCACGGTTGAACGGATCAGGCAAGGCGATATCGCCATGGTTGTGGACTGGGTCCGCGTATATGGCCGCAATAAACCCTGAGAGAGGGTCGCTTCGTTTTCCGTAGCGGCCCTGATCAGACCTTATGCAACAACGCGTAATAAAATCCATCACCATCATCCTCGCCAGGCATCCGTTGCCGGCCGACTCCGCTGACTCTACCAAAACGGGCATCCAGGGGCAAAGCATTGGCATCAGCATGCTGCTGTAGGAACTGGCCGATCAGCAATTCATTTTCCGCCTTCAGCACCGAGCAGGTGCTGTACAAAAGACGTCCGCCTGGACGCAGATGCCGCCAGGCGTTTTTCAGAAGACGCCATTGCAGAGTGTTAAGTGCGCCGATGTCCTTCTCACGCCGGTGCCATTTCACATCCGGTTGCCGGCGGATGATGCCGGTGGCCGAACATGGTGCATCGAGAAGAATGGCATCGAACTGCTGTGGCAGGGATTCCTGAAGCGGCTGTGTGGCATCCAAGGCATGCACAGCAGCGGCATCCTCGCCACAGCCAAGACGCGCGAACAGCGCGTTTATTTTCGGAATCCGGTCGGCTTCGCTGTCGGTGAGCAGCAACATGGTCGGTGTGGCTTCCAGTAATTGCGCCGACTTGCCACCGGGGGCGGCACACATGTCCCAGACCGTTTCACCCGCTTTCACTGCCAGCGCAATGGCCGGAAGCTGCGCCGACAGATCCTGTACCGCAATGCGGCCTTCCGGCCAGCCCGGCAATTGCATCGGTGCGATGGCGGCATCGATGCGGATGGCCTGCGCTGCGATTTCGGAAATCCGGTGCGCAATCATCTGCGTTTGCAGTGCGGCGGCGATAGCCTCGCGCTCCTGCGATCCCCCGGGAATGCGCAGCCACAGCGGTGCCACCCGGTTATTGGCGGCGACGATGTCGGCCCAGGACTCCGGCCAATCCGCACGCAGGCGCGTCAACAGCCAGTCGGGATGGCTTTCCTGGATGCCGATGTCGTCACTGGCCGGCAAGCCCTCGCGTTGGCTGCGGCGCAGCACCGCGTTGATCAAGGCGGCATGCGCGCCCTTGCCGAGCTCGCGTGCAGCTTCCACCGTCGCCGATACCGCGGCATGCGGTGCCAGCATCAGCAAATGCAATTGCGTGAGCCCCACCAGCAATAGGGCATGGCTGAGCGGTTCGCTCGGGGCCAGCGGCTTGCTCAGAAAACGGCCCAATGCAAATTCGAGGCGGCGCCGATGCCGTACGGTACCGACCGTCATCGCCTCCAACAGGGCGCGGTCACGGCCGTCGGCGAAAGCACTGCGTTCCTGCGCCAATACCGCTTTCAGCGAACGTCCCTGAAAGATCTGATGTATGGCCCGTGCCGCGGAAACCCGGAGCTGGGCGCCGGCGCTGTTCAAAGCGCCAGCGGCCGGGCGTTGAGATATTCGGCCGCCGACTGCACGCGCCCGCCGTCGCGCTGGACTGCCAGCAATCGCAACGCACCCTGCCCACAGGCGACATCGATGCCGTCTTTGCCAGCGGCCAGAACTGTTCCCGGCGGTTTGCCGGAATTGTGGTCAAGCCCTATCGCCTGATACACGCGCAAGCGCTCGCCCTGCAACTCGGTTTCGGCCACCGGCCACGGGTTGAAGGCGCGGACTTTGTCCGCAAGGGATTTGGCGGCGAGGGTCCAATCCAGTTTCGCTTCGGATTTTTCGATTTTGCGCGCATAGGTGACGCCGTCTTTCGGCTGCGCTTCCGCCTGCAACGTCATGCCGGCGCGGGCCAGGGCCAGGCCGTCACGCAGCACTTCCGCACCCAGCTGCGAAAGCCGGTCGTGCAGGCTGCCGCCGGTCTCCTTCGGGCCGATCGGTGTTTTCAGTTGCAGCAGCACGGGTCCGGTATCCAAGCCCTTTTCCATCTGCATCAGACAGACGCCGGACACGGTATCGCCAGATGCGATGGCGCGCTGGATCGGTGCGGCACCACGCCAGCGCGGCAGTAGCGAGGCATGAACATTCCAGCACCCCAGACGCGGCGTATCCAGCACCGCCTGCGGCAGGATCAGTCCATAGGCCACGACCACCATCAGATCAGCAGCATGACTGCGCAGCATGTCCAGCGCTTCATCCGATTTGAAATTCAGTGGCTGCTGGACCGGCAGGCCAAGTTCGAGCGCCGCCTGTTTGACCGGCGACATCTGCAGCTGACGGCCGCGGCCGGCGGGGCGATCGGGTTGCGTATACACCGCCACGACTTCGCCGCGTGCGGCACCGGCGCGCAGGGCAGGTACGGCGAATTCCGGCGTGCCGGCAAAGACGATGCGTAGCGACACTCAGGCCTCGGCGCTGAGCTTGCGCAATTTAGCCAGCTTCTTTTCCGCCAAGGCACGCTTCAGGGGCGACAGATGGTCGACGAATACTTTTCCGATCAGATGATCCATTTCATGCTGGATGCAGACCGCGAGCAGGCCATCGGCCTGAAGCGTGAACGGCTGGCCGGACCGGTCGAGGGCCTCCACGGTAATCTGGTTATAGCGGGTGACATCGGCGTAGATGTTCGGCAAGGACAGACAGCCTTCCTGATACACCTGCTTGCCGTCGCGGGCCACGATTTTCGGATTGATGAATACCATCGGCTGACTTTTATCTTCGGAAATGTCAAGCACTAGCAATTGCTTATGGACATTGACCTGGGTCGCGGCCAAGCCGATTCCGGGTGCATCGTACATGGTCTCGAACATGTCATCGATCAGAGCAGACAAGGCCGTATCGACCGCCTCGATGGGAGAGGCGAGCGTGCGCAGACGCTTGTCGGGGTATTCCAATATGGTGAGTAAACTCATGGCCGTTGTCCGGTTTAAAATTCGACAGGAGGCTATTTTACTCCCTGCTGCAAATATCGGTGCGATTTCGGCTATATTGTCAGTAATAAGAAGTGTTAGGGGGGATTCACCATGCGCAAATTACTCGTCGCTTTGACCATGAGCGCCAGCCTGTTGGTCATGCAATCGGCCGCCGCCAATACGCTCAAAACCGGCCACCCCACCGAATATGTCGTGGTAAAGGGCGACACCCTCTGGGACATCGCCGGACGCTTCCTCGACAAACCCTGGCAATGGCCGCAGATCTGGAAAGGCAATCCACAGATCAAGAACCCGAACCTGATTTATCCCGGGGATATGGTCCGGCTGGTCTATATCGACGGCAAGCCCTACCTGAGCGTGAACGATTCCGGTACCCGCAGCAGCGGCGACTCCCCGGTCGGCGCGATTGACACCTCGATGTACCGCGCCTACCTGAAAGATTTGCGCATTTCCAGCGATTTCAAGACTATGCCCTACGTGTTGGGCAATCAGGAAGGCCATCTGCTCGGGACCACCGACCGGGTGGTTTATGTGCAGGGCCTGAAGGATGTCGGCGTGGGTGAAACTGTCGAAATTTTCCGCGCCACGATGCACTTCGGCAGCGGTTACATGAATCCCCACAACCGTCTGTCGACTTCACATCTGGATGCACGTGGCGATCGTATGGCAGTGGATGGCGAACATCTCTGGAACACGACGTCCGACAAGCCCGGCTCACGGACCTATGTCGGTACCGAAATGGTCCGCGTCGCCAATGGCGTGGTCAGCAAACTCAGCAGCGATACCGCAACCGTCATCGTGACCGAAGCCAACCGCGAAATCAGGCAGGGCGATCGCGTCGCTCCGGCGGCCGGCGGCGACTATGACCCCTATTACTATCCGAGCCCGGGTCCAGACATCGGTGCGGAAATGCGTATCATCGCCGTACGTGACGGCATGATCGCCGGCGGTCGCACCATCGTAGCAATTCCGCTCGGCAGTCTACAGGGCGTCCTTAACGGCAATACCTACTCTATCTGGCGGCCGGGTGATGTCGAAGCCGATCGCATCAAACACGGCAACGAAATCGCTGCGCAGAGCAACCGCAAACACATGCCGCAGGAACGTGTTGGCACCCTGATGGTGTTCCGTACATTCGACAAAACCAGTTATGCCATCGTCATGAACAATGCCTTGCCAATCATGCCAGGCTATTTCCTGCGCCACCCCGACGCGAATTAATCCTGACGTTACCGGAAGCTTTTCCGATACTCGGCGCCCTCGGGTGCCGTTATCGTTTAGGACATGAGAGATGTCCCGCTGGCCTGCCTGCAACTGATTCACAGCACCGCCCGCTCCGGGAAGATTCGTGATGCACTTATGCATTACCGCGATCCGGCAATGGCATGGGACGCCCTGTGCCAACTTGACCGCAGTTTGAAGCCCGGACTGAAAGCGAAGCAAGCTCTCCTGGACCGCGGCAGAGCCTGGCTTGAAGGTTCCGGCAATCATCTGATCGCCTGGCATGAACCCGATTATCCGCCGTCCTTGCGTCAAACGTCCTCGCCACCGCCCTTCCTGTTCGTGCGCGGACGACGCGACATGCTCTGGCACCCGCAGATTGCCATCGTCGGTACCCGCCAAGCGAGCGCGGCCGGTACCGAGTGCGCCCATTATTTCGCTCGGAGGTTGGCTGCACAGGGTTATACCATCACCAGTGGACTGGCCTGCGGCATCGATGCCGCCGCCCATGAGGGCGCGCTGCTCACCGGACATACCCTCGCCGCACTGGCTACCGGGCCCGACCTGGCCTTTCCGCGCAGCAATGCCGGACTGTACCGGCGCATTTGCGAAGCCGGTGCCATCGTCACCGAGCATCCGCCTGGCGTGCCAGCCCTACGCAGCCACTTTCCGGCACGTAACCGCATCATCGCGGCGCTCAGCCAGGGCACCTTGGTGATTGAGGCCGCAATCCGTTCCGGTGCTCTGATCACCGCACGTCTGGCCGCTGAGCTGGGGAAAGAGGTCATGGCGGTGCCGGGTTCGATCCACAATCCGGTCGCTTACGGCTGTCACCAGCTGATCCGTGAAGGGGCGTTTCTGGTCGAGCAGCCCGAGGAGGTCCGATACATCCTTGGCTGCAGCCTGGGTGCTCACGCTTCAGGCGTAATCCCGGATGCGCAATTGCCGCCAAATCCGCCAACGACTTCGCCCGAACCGCAGCGCCTGAACACCCAACAACAACAAGTGTGGCAAGCACTTGGACACGATGCGGTAGCCATCGACACGCTCTGTCTGCGCACGGGATTGACAGCAGCGGATATCTCGTCCATTTTGATGGACATGGAACTGTCGGGCTGGGTTGAAAACCACTTCGGTCGCTACCATAGAGGGATGCACGACGCACCGTCAGCGAGAGGGTAATGAAAGAATCGATACTGAATGTTTTACTCTACCTTTTCGAGCATTACATCTACGACCACCCCGAGCTGGTTCAAGACCCCGACACTCTGCAAAACAATCTGATTCAGGCCGGTTTTTCGCCCACCGAAGTCAGCAAGGCGTTCGATTGGCTTGAAACCCTCGCGCAGGACCGTCCGCAATCGGCAACCAGCGCCCTGCAGGGTCCGATGCGTCTGTTCGCAGAAGCCGAGCTCGACCGCTTCGATGTCGAAGCCCGCGGCTTTCTGATGTTCCTCGAACAGCATGGCGTGATTTCGGCCGAGCAACGCGAACTGGTCATCGATCGCGCCATGGCGCTGGATCAGGATGATATCGCATTGGATGATCTGAAATGGGTAGTGCTGATGGTGCTGTTCAACCAGCCCGGCTCGGAAGCGGCATTTGCTTGGATGGAAAGCCAGATTTTCATCGATGACCCCGAGCCGGTGCACTGATCGGCAGCCATCCGGACTTGACAGCACCCCCCGACTTGGTGCCTTAATAAAAAAGAACCAGCCCGCCGCGTGCGGGCTTCGGCTTCTGTTTCACCCGTTTTCCGGAGCAGCGCATGGCAAAAAATTTACTGATTGTTGAATCGCCGGCGAAAGCCAAAACGATCAATAAATACCTCGGCAAGGACTTCCTGGTTCTGGCCTCGTACGGGCATGTCCGGGATCTTCCGGGCAAGGACGGTGCGGTCAATGTCGATGACAACTTCGCCATGCGCTACGAAGTGCAGGAAAAGAACCAGAAGTATGTGGACGCCATCACTAAAGCCGCCAAGGACGCCGATGCGGTCTATCTGGCCTCCGATCCGGACCGTGAAGGTGAGGCCATCGCCTGGCATATCGGTGAGATTCTCACGGAAAAGGGCCTGCTTAAGGGCAAAGCCCTGCATCGGGTAGTGTTCACCGAAATCACCCCGAAGGCCATCGCGCATGCGGTCGAACATCCGCGCGCCATCGCCGGTAATCTGGTCGACGCCTACCAGGCGCGGCGGGCGCTCGACCATCTGGTCGGTTTCAATCTGTCGCCGATCCTGTGGCGCAAAATCAAGAACGGCCTGTCGGCCGGACGCGTGCAGTCGCCGGCACTGCGCCTGATCTGCGAGCGCGAAGACGAAATCGAGGCCTTTATCAGCCGTGAGCACTGGTCGTTCACCGCCCAGTTACAGGAAAAAGGACAGAGCTTCAGCGCCCGTTGCGTAAAGCTGGATGGCGGCAAGTTCGAACAATTCAGCATTACCGATGGCAAAACCGCGGAAGTCGCACTGGCGCGCCTAAAAGCCGCTGCCGGAAACGCCTTGAAAGTGGCGGAAGTCAACCGCAAGGAACGCAAACGTCGCCCGTCGCCGCCATTCATCACCTCCACCCTGCAGCAGGAGGCCGCGCGCAAGCTCGGTTTCACCACCAAGAAAACCATGCAGATCGCACAGAAGCTGTATGAAGGCGTCAACGTCGGCGAAGAAGGCACCGTCGGTCTGATCAGCTACATGCGTACCGACTCGACCAGTCTTTCCGGCGAAGCACTCGGCCAGTTGCGCGAGGTCATCGCACAGGAATTCGGTAAACACAACCTGCCGGCGGAAGCCAACGTCTACAAATCGAAATCGAAGAACGCCCAGGAAGCGCATGAGGCCATCCGGCCGACCTTTGCCGGACGCACACCGGCCCGCATCGGCAAATACCTGAGCGACGACGAACGCCGTCTGTACGAACTGATCTGGAAACGTGCAGTGGCCTGCCAGATGATTCCGGCCACGCTCAACACGGTCAGCGTCGAACTCGCCGCCGGCCCGCAGCACGGTTTCCGCGCCACCGGCACCACCGTGGTCGATCCGGGCTTCCTGCTGGTGTACGAAGAAGGCAAGGACCAGAAAGACAGCGAGGACGACGAGGCCAACACCCAGCTGCCGCCACTGGCCGAAGGCCAGAGCGTCACGCTCGACGATATCCTCGGCGAACAGCACTTCACCAAGCCGCCGCCGCGCTACACTGAGGCCAGCCTGGTGAAAACCCTGGAAGAGTACGGCATCGGACGGCCATCGACCTACTCCAGCATCATCCAGACCCTCATCTATAAGGCCTATGCACTGCTGGAAAGCCGCGCGTTCCGGCCGACCGACGTCGGCCGTCTGGTCAACCGCTTTTTGACCTCGCATTTCGAACATTACGTCGACTACGACTTCACCGCCAAACTGGAAGACGAGCTCGACTCGGTGTCCCGCGGCGAGGAGCCGTGGACGGTGCTGATGGAAAAATTCTGGAAAGAGTTCAAGGCCACGCTCGACGAGAAGACCGACGAGGTCAACCGCTCGGAAGGCACCGGCCAGCGCGATCTCGGCATCGATCCGGTGTCCGGCAAGCCGGTATCGGTGCGCATGGGCAAATACGGCGCATTCGCGCAGATCGGCAGCAAGGACGACGAAGACAAGCCCAAATTCGCCTCGCTGCGCCCGGAACAGAGCATCTTCACCCTGCAGCTTCCGGATGCACTGAAACTGTTCGAGCTGCCGAAAGACCTCGGCGAACTGGAAGGCAAGCCGGTCATGGTCGCCATCGGCCAGTTCGGTCCGTACGTGAAGCATGGCGACACCTTCGCGTCGATTCCGAAAGAGATTGATCCGTATCAGATCGAGCTGGATAAGGCGGTTGAACTGATTCACGGCCGCCGCGAATACCTGGCCAACCGCTTCATCAAGACCTTCGATGGCACCGAGATCCAGATTCTCAACGGCCGCTTCGGTCCATACATCACCGATGGCGCGTTCAATGCCAAGATTCCGAAAGACCGCGAGCCGGCCTCATTGACGCAGGACGAATGCGAAGCCCTGCTGGCCGAAGGCAAGCCGGTGCGTAAGTTCGGTCGCGCCGCCAAGAAAGCCACTAAGAAGGCCGTCGCGAAGAAAACACCTGCCGCCAAAAAAACACCAGCGAAGAAGGCTGCCAAGAAAACTGCAAAGAAGAAAGCCACAGTCAAAAAAACGGTAAAGAAGGCCACTAAGAAAGCCGCCAAAAAGTCTGTCAAGAAAGCAGCGAAGAAAACCGCAAACGCCTGATACCCGCATACCGCATGTCTGCCGAACTGGTCCGCCCAAGTACAAAATACCAGAGCAGCTACCGTGCATACATCGCGGAACTCGGCGACGAGGAGCGCTACCCATTTCCCTTGGACTTCGACCACAAGGACTTTCCTGCGCTGCTGCGCCGGCTCAATGATATCGAAGCCGGGCGGAATTTGCCGGAAGGGTATGTGCCCAGCTCGACCTATTGGCTCATTGAACACGGAGAGCTGGTCGGAGTATCGAATCTCCGCCACATCCTGAACGAAAGAATCTTCAACGCCGGCGGCCATATTGGCATGGGCATTCGGCCGCAGGCGCGTGGCCGTGGCCTTGGGAATTTTCTTTTATCGCTCACCATCGCAGAAGCGCGCAAGCGGGGCATCGCTGAGCTGCACATTCACTGCTATAAGCACAACGAGGTGTCCGCCAGAATGATCATGGCCAATGGTGGCGTGCTGATTTCCGAGAGATCGGACGGAAATTCCGCCGATCTGATACAGCGCTATGTGATTGCGGCTCCTTAGCTTAAAAGCACCGCGGCAGACATTCGGCCCGGGAGATTCTTGCAATAACCAACATGCGGATCATCCCGGATAGTGTGCTAACCGCAAACATATGGATTGGCGGATGTCCTGCGCGAAGCAGGCCGAGCGTCAAAAACCGTAACGCAGAAATCCGCCATCCACCGCGATGCATTCGCCGGTGATGTAGCTGGCGGCCGGCAGGCACAGAAACGCAATGGCGGCCGCCACTTCTTCCGGCTCGCCGATGCGGCGCATGGGCGTGCGTGAAATCACTTCCTCGAAATAGTCGGGATTCGACAGCGCTTCGGAAGTGCGCCGGGTGCGGATGTACCAAGGCGCCACCGAATTGACGCGGATGCCGTCACTGGCCCATTCGCAGGCCAGGTTTTTGCTGAGCTGGTGCACCGCGGCCTTGCTCAGGCCGTACAGCGGGCCAGTGCGCACATGGGTCAGCCCGGACACGCTGCCGACATTGACGATGCTGGCGCTGCCGTGCTGCTTGAGGAACGGATGCGCCAAGCGCGCAAGTTCGAACAGTGCATGCACATTGGTGTCGAGTACGGCGGCGAAATCGTTTTCGGTGAGATCCAGCGTGGGCTTGCGGATATTGGTGCCGACGTTATTGACCAGGATCGACAGCGGCAGATCCAGATCGGTGATCCAGTCGAAGATTTCCTGGCGCTGCTCGGCATCGCTGACATCGGCGGCGAAATAGCGCGCCACCGCGCCCTCGCATTCCTCTTCGATCTCGGCGGCGGCTTCGGCCAGCTTGGTTTCGTCGCGCGCCACTAGCAAGACTTCGGCACCGAGGCCGGCCAACTCGCGCGCCGCAGCGCGTCCGATGCCGGCACTGGCGCCGGTCACCAGCGCGGTCTGTTGCTGCAGACGCCAGCGCGGATGCATGGCCTCAGAACGTACAGAAGCAATGCGCGACGGCGTTCACCGATTTGCTGGTGTTGCGGTCGAGCCATTGCAGATCGGCACGGATCTGTTGGCCCATGCGGGTCTGTTGGATCAGCCCGAGTGCCGGCGAGGCCCAACGCACCAGACCCTGGGTTTCGCTGTTGCCGGCGAGATTGGAAACGAACTGCTCGAACGGCGACATCGGCTCCTCGATGTAATCCACACGGTAATCGTTCTTGCCCAGCTTGGCGCGTGCGGCGGCATCATCAATGGCAACCTGCAATCCACCGAAGGCGTCGATCAGGCCTTTCTGCTTGGCCTGGAATCCACTCCAGACACGACCGCGGGCGTTGGCGTCAATCGCCTCAGGCGTCTGCTTGCGGGCTTTGGCAGCTTTGCTGATGAACTGTGAATAGCCATGGTCGATGACACTCTGGACCACCTGCTTGGTCGGGTCGTCCATCGGCCGGGTCATGTCGAAGGCGGCCGCCCAGGGCGTGGTGGTGACGCCGTCGGAGCGTACACCGATTTTTTCCAGCGTCCGTGGCGCGCGGATCATCAGGCCGAAGATACCGATGGAACCGGTGATGGTCGATTCATCGGCATAGATGCGGTCGGCGTTCATTGAAATCCAGTAACCGCCGGAAGCGGCCACGTTCGCCATCGACACCACCACCGGCTTGCCGGCGGCCTTGGTCAATTCCACTTCGCGGCGGATCTGCTCGGAAGCGAATACGCTGCCGCCGGGCGAATCGACCCGAAGCACCAGGGCCTTGATCTCGTCATCTTCGCGGGCGGCACGGATCAGTGCCGAGGTGCTGACGCCGCCGACCATGCCCTGCGGCTGCTCACCGTCGACGATTTCGCCCTGAGCGACCACCACGGCCACGGCATCCGCCTGCGGCTTGGTCATTTCCTTACTGTTGACGTGTCCGAGATAATCGATCATGTCGATCTGCTGGAAGCTGCCGCTTTCGTCATCGAAGGCAACGCCTTGATCGACCAGGTACTGTTCCATCTCGTAGGCGGTTTTCAACCCATCGACCCATTTTTCATTCAAGGCCAACTGCGCCAGATTGCCTTTGACCGCTGCCAGACGCTGCGGTAATTCCTTGATGGCGGCGGCGATGGCCTCCGGGGCAATACCGCGGGCGGTACCGACCTGCTGCAGATAGCGTTGCCAGATGTCGTTCATCCAGTACAAATCGGCCTGCTTGGATTCCTCCGAGGCGGCATCAAGAATGAACGGTTCGGCAGCCGATTTGAATTCGCCGACACGGAATAGATGTACATCCAGACCGAGCTTGTCCTGCAGCGCTTCACGGTAAAACAAACGGTAGCGGCCGAGACCTTCGGGAAAGAATGCACCTTCGGGATCGAGGAATATTTTATCGGCCTGCGCCGCCAGCAGATATTGTTTCTGTTCGTAGTTATCGGCAAAGGCATATACCGGCTTTTTGCTGGCCTTGAAATCCTTCAGAGCCGCGGCGATTTCGCGAGTGGATGCCATTCCCGGCGCATTGTAGCCGCCGGTATTCAGCACCAGATGGGTGATGTGCGAATCGTTCTTGGCGGCTTTGATGATGCGCAACACATCGCGTAGCAGGATTTCACGCTCGCCACCGCCCTGGACTTCAGCCAGCGCGGTACTGATGGAGTCGACCGTGCGCTGCTCGACCAGTACACCTTCGAGATCGAGCACCAACGCGGTATTGTCTCGTATCGGCGTGAACGACTTGGCCGACATGCCGGCGGAAATCACCGCAAGGATGCCAATCAGGACAAACAGCATGATAAGATTGAACACCAGATGATTGGTGAAGTTGATGGCGTTCCAGAGAAACTGGAAAAAGGTGCGGATTGGGCCCGGTTTGGCATCGCTCATGGCGCAGGAACTCCTCGAATTAGGCATCTAGAATACCCGATTCAGCCGGGGGTTCGTGTGCCATTCGTCATTGCCGCGTGAGTTTGTCGACCGCACGCCGGAAGCGCAGGAACAGCAGTATCGCCGCTACGCTCAGGCCGATGCTCAGGCCGATCCAGAAGCCCGGAGCACGCAAGCCGAGCACCAGGCCGAGATAGATGCCGGAACTGAGGCCAACCGCCCAGTATGCGAATACGGTGATGATGGCCGGCACCGTGGTATCTTTCAATCCACGCAAAGCGCCACCGGACAGGGCCTGGATACCATCCGGATACTGGAATACGGCGGCATAGACCATCAAGGTCGCGGCCAGACCGGCGATGGCGGCGTCATCGGTATACCAGCCGCTGATGACATGCCCGCCGAAAATCAGCATCAGCGCCGACAAGGTCTGAGTCATCAAGACCAGCAACAGCCCCGCACGCATGGCCCAGCGCACGGCCGCGACATCGCCGGCACCGACGGCATGGCCGACACGGACCGTGGTCGCCAGAGCCACGCCGAGCGGAATCATGAAACTAGCGCTGGCCACATTCAGGGCAATCTGGTGCGCGGCGACATCCACCGCGCCCAAGCGCCCGATGAACAGGGCAGTGGCCACGAACAGGCTGCCCTCCATGAAAATGGCGATACCCATCGGCACGCCAAGCACCAACAGCTCCCGGATAACCTTGAGATTCGGCCATTCAAAGCGCGAGAGCAGACCGAGATCGCGGAAATGCGTGGAGTGCTGCAAATAAACGGCGAAGGCGATGAATTCCAGCCACATCACGATGGCGGTGGCATAGCCCAAGCCAGCCGCACCCATTTCCGGAATCGGACCATAGCCGAACAATAAGAGGGCACCGATGGGAATCAGTAGAATCAGCGTGGCGATGCCGAACACCAGCGTCGGCTGGGTCCAGGACAGCCCCTCGCTCAGATAGCGGGTGGCGAAAAACAGCGCCAGTGCCGGCGCACCCCAGCTGATGGCATGCAGGAAGGCCGTGGCCGGGGCCAGCACTTCGGGCGCAATCTGCATCCACACCAGCAGCTGCGGACTCCAGCGCATGAATAGTTGCAGCAACAGGCCGACGGCCAGCGCCAGCCAAAGCGCCTGACGCCAGACCGGACCGACTTCCGAACGGCGACCGGCACCGTTGAGCTGGGAAACCGTCGGCGGAATCGCCATCATCAGCCCAACACAGATCAACAACGCCAATGACCAGATAGCGCTGCCGACCGCTACCGCCGCCAGAGTAATTGGACCATGGCGTCCGGCCAACAAGGTGTCCACCACGCTCATGGCCATGGACGCCAGCTGACCGATGGCGATGGGCAGTGCGAGCGCGAAGGTGATCCGTGACTCGGCGCGCAGCCGTTGCCAGGACGAAGGAGAATGCGTCATAGTGGCCACTCGAGAATTACCCAGTTTAAACCAGATCTCGGAGCACACGCCATGACGCTACCCTCTTCGCAGCAACGACGCTGCGGCGACTGCCTAGCCGTAGTGAACGGCATTTACTGCCCGCAATGCGGGCAGAAGCAGAAATCCCCGGTGCGGCATTTCGGGCAATTGGCCGGCGAATTCTTCAATGATGTATTGAATCTCGACACCCGCCTGCTGGACACCCTGAAAGTCCTGTTGTTAAGCCCGGGGCGGCTCAGCAACGAATACTTCGCCGACCGGCGTACTCGCTACATCAGCCCGATCAAGCTGTACTTCCTGCTCAGCATCGTGACATTCTTTCTGATCCAGCAAAATCTCGAGATCCTGACTGGGGAGCAAACCACCCTGAGCTCCATCGAGCCGGGCGCAGCAAAAGCGTTCGGCGATGATATGTACTCCGCCATCGGGGATATCAAGGCCGCTCCGATCGCGGCCAATGGGTTACCGGATGGGGCCAAAGACTTGCTGCACGAACGCTTGAGCCGACTGGAAAAAATCCTCGGCAACAAAGACTGGACGCAGCTGCTGCGTACGGGACTGGCGGCGGCGCCCCAAGCCCTGCTGGTATTATTGCCGCTCTTCGCTCTGCTGTTGAAAATCGTCTATCTGTTCGATAGGCGTCTGTACATGGAGCATCTGATCATCGCCCTGCATAACCATGCGTTTGTGCTGCTGACGATTTCCCTCGACATCGTACTGTGGTGGATGAGCGACTGGGTCTCCTCCAACTGGTGGCAATCATTGACGGTTCTGTTCAGCAGCCTGCTGGGGCTCTGGGTGCCGGCCTACCTCCTGATTGGGCTGAAGCGGACTTACCGGCAAAGCTGGAAAATGACGGTATTCAAATTCATGCTGCTCGGACTCTGCTATCTGAGCTTGCTGGCCTTCGGTGTGGTTCTGAATATTCTCTTCGGTCTGTTGCTGCTGTGACTGCGTGAAACATTACGCAGTTTTTAGTGGATTTTTTACTGAATGCTGTCTGAACAAGGCTTTGCGTGTGAAACCTTTTCAACAGGTGAAAAAATCACCAGTTTTGCTTTGGTGCTTGCTGAATTAGCCGGTCAAGGCCACCTATTATCTTCATAAATTATTGAATTATATTAATTATTTCAATTTGATTAAAAAATAATCAAGTTGCTGAAATGACCGTCACAAAGAGCCCGACGTGGCTTGTTCGCCGCCCTATCCACATTGTTATCCACAATGCATGTGGATAATACGGTTTCTCGATATAGATGAACAAGATAGTCCATAGTCTTGGAAGACATGCTCAACAACCCCCAGCAACTGAGGACAATTGCCCTCCAGCATGGCATTGAATTACCCGCATGCAAGGCAAGTCATGGCTAAGCGACTGAAATTTGTGCACAGCATTGCAGTAGGTATTTGATTCGCACTTTTCAGGACAGCGGACATCGCCATCGGGTTACACACTTCGTTAAGCTGCTGTTTGCAAAGATGACACAATGACCGGCCAGAGCCATCGCTGCGCCAGTATGCGGCGACACACTGCCATATGGACTATTCTAGAACTCTTGCATCCACACTTTTATCCACCGCCACCGAGACGGCCCGCTTGTTCAAACCGCTGCAATGTCTGAAGGTCGCCCTCCCCTTGCCACTGCCGGGCTTGTTCGATTATCTGAGTGAGGACGGAAACACTCCTGACCAGAGTTGGATCGGCTGCCGGGTTCGGGTACCGTTCGGGGCCCGGGAATTAGTCGGCTGGGTCAGTGCCGTGGGCGTGGCGGAAACACCACCGGAAGCACTCAAGCCGATTGTGACGCGTCTGGACCGGATGCCGGTGATGACGGCGGAACTGCTGCAGACCCTGCGCTGGACCGCTCAGTATTATCAGGCGCCACTCGGGGAGGTCCTGAGTGCCGCCGTGCCTGCATTGCTGCGCGAAGGCAAGACACCACCGGAGGTCTGTATTTATGCGTGGCAATTGACTGCCGAAGGCAATGCCGGCATCGACAGCCTGCGTAGGAACAGCAAACCGCAGGCGCTGGCGATGCGTCTGCGTTCCGGCGCTGTCTCGGAGGCGCTGCTGGATTCCGATACTGTGGGCTGGCGTAGTAGCATGCGCAGTCTGCAGGCACGGCAATGGGTCGAACGGCTCGCCTTGAACCGTTACGACGAGGCAGGCGCGGCACCGGTGGCGGATGGACCGGTGCTGAATGCCGACCAGCAGGCCTGTGTACAAGCCCTGCAAACGTCACCTGGTTTCACCGTGCACTTGATAGAGGGCGTCACCGGCAGCGGCAAAACCGAAATCTACATCCAGGCCGTGCGCGACTGCCTGGCGCGCGGCAAGCAGGCCCTGGTTCTGGTGCCGGAAATCGGCTTGACGCCGCAGACCGTGGCGCGCTTCCGGTCGCGCCTGCCGGTACCGGTGCATGTATTGCATTCGAATCTTTCCGATGGTGACCGTGCGCGGGCCTGGACCGCCATGGCCGAGGGTATCGGACGCGTATTAATCGGCACCCGTTCGGCGGTATTCACGCCGATGCCGGAAGCGGGCCTGGTGATTATCGATGAGGAGCACGACAGCAGCTACAAACAACAGGATGGTTTCCACTACCATGCGCGCGATTTGGCCGTGCTGCGTGCGAAGTCCCTCGATGTCCCGGTGCTGCTCGGTAGCGCGACACCGTCCCTGGAGTCCTGGCACAATGCCGATATTGGTCGCTATCGGCGGCATCATCTGCCGGAACGGGCCGGATCCGCCAAACCGCCGATGGTGCGCATCACCGATATCCGGAAAATCCGGCTGCAGCATGGACTGTGCCAAGCCCTGTTGGATGGCATCGCGGCCTGTCTCGATGACGGCGGCCAGGCACTGGTGTTCAAGAACCGCAGGGGCTATGCCCCGGCACTGCTCTGCCATGACTGCGGTTTCATCGCACAGTGCCCTCGCTGTGACACCGCACTGACCCTGCATGCCGGACAGCGGCGTCTGCATTGCCATCATTGCGGCCATCAAAAACCAAGACCCCCGGCCTGCCCTGACTGCGCTTCGCTGGCGTTGCAGCCGCAGGGCTTCGGCACCGAGCGCTTGGAAGAAGCATTGACCGCGGCATTCCCGGATTATCCCTGCATTCGCGTTGACAGCGGAACCACGCGCCGGCGTGACGGACTGGCCGGTCAATTGGCGGAAATCGGCGATGCTCCCGGCATTCTGGTCGGTACCCAGATTCTGGCCAAAGGCCATGATCTTCCCAATCTGCGCTTCGTCGGCGTGGTCGGCGTCGATGAAAGCCTGTTCTCATCCGATTTCCGCGCCCATGAAAAACTGTCGCAACTGCTCATCCAGGTGGCCGGACGTGCTGGTCGCGCCGACAAACCCGGACAGGTACTGATCCAGACGCATCATCCGGACCACCCGCTTTTGGCGGATCTACTCGCTGGCGGCTATCGGGGATTCGCCCGCAAGGCCCTCGATGAGCGTCGGCTGGCGGAGCTACCGCCCTTCACCCACATGGCACTGCTGCGCGCGGAATCGGTTCATAGCGAGGCCGCTCAACGCTTCCTCAATGAGGTGGCCGCAATGATCGATGCGCAACGGCGCGAACTAAAACTTGCGATGCACAGCTCCGGCGTCCTGCCGGCCGGCATGCCGCGCCGGGCCAGCCGTTACCGCTGGCAGCTGGTCTTGAATGCGATGCAACGGAACGGCCTGCAGAGCCTGCTGGCCGCTATCCGCGATGAGGTGCATGCTCTCAAGTCATCGCGGAAGGTACGTTGGTCATTCGACGTCGATCCCTGCGATTTTCTTTAGCCTCGCCAGGCTGCCACAGCAGCATATACATACAGTCCGTAACCGAACGGACATACAGAGGTCCGTTGAGGGCCGGCGTGCCGGTGCGGATTCTTTGGCATAATGGACCATGATCAAAATCGCCCTGCTCGATGACCATGCCATCCTCCGCGATGGCATCAAGCATCTGCTGAACAGCGAGGCAGACCTGCAGGTCTGTGCCGAATGCGAACGGCCGAGTCAACTTGAACCGCTACTGCAAAGGCACCGACCTAATCTACTGATCACCGACCTGAACATGCCCGAAGGCGGCGGCTTCCCGTTGCTGCAGCGCATCCGGCCCGGATATCCGGAGCTGCTGGTGATTGTACTGAGCATGCATGAAAATCCCGGCTTCGTGTCCAAGGCCCTGTCATTCGGCGTGAACGCCTATATCACCAAGACCCGCGCCGCCGCAGAACTGGTTCTGGCCATCCGCAGCGTAATCAACGGCAACCGCTATCTGTCTTCGGACATCGCGCGCGGGATGCAACATCCGGAAATTCGTCTCAGCCCACGCGAACGCGATGTGTTGCGGGCCCTGTTGCAGGGCAAGAATCCGAAAGCCATCGCTGCCGAACTGGGCATCACCGACAAGACGCTGTATGCACACCGCACCCACATCATGCAGAAAACCCAAGCCCGGTCGCACTCCGAGCTACAGGAGTACGCACTCAGCCTGGGTCTGATCTGATCGGATCGGATCAAAAAGCGATGCGGACACCGGCGGAGAGCGTGAAGCGGTCGGCATTCCCGCTGTCCTGGCCATTGCCACGCAGGTACCAGTGGGACTCGGCGCGGCGATAACCCAGACCCAGCCCCCAGCTCAGGAAGCCCTCCGGATACGGCATGCCTTCCACGGTGAAGCCGGTGTCCGGTAGCCCGACATAGTAAGCACGCATCCCGGTATCGACATCATTGAGCACGAACCGGTAACCGGCCTGCACATCCCAGGCAAATCCGTTTGGCAGCTCACGGCCGTAGCGCAGATCCGGACCGAACAGGACGCGGTTCAGGCTTGCGTCCGGAAAACCAAGCTCCAGTCCGGTGCTGCCGGTTTCCGCATAGGCATCCAAGTCGGCCCAATCGGCACTGGCGAGCAACGCCAATCCGAAATGCGGGCCGAATTTACGGCCAGCTTCGATGGAAAGTCCACGTGAATCGCCTTCACTGCGGCTATCTGCCAAGCTATCGTTGAGTCCGGTGTCCAATGTCCGTGTAATTCGGCTGTCGAATTCCGAATACAGGGCATAGCCTTGCCAATACCAGACTTCGCTTTGCTGGCGCGCATACAGGGCAATGCCGGTGCGGTCGCCGCGGATCTGATCGCGGACGCCGTCGTACTGTATACGGTCATCGGCCGTGAAGGCCGCAGCACCAATGCTGACATCCTGCCAGCGCCAGTCGGTACCGGCGGCCCACAGTGTACTGTTGATGTCGGTGTCCAGGAAGCCGCTTTCACGCTTGCGCGCATCGGGACTGGCGAACATGAACCATGCGCCACCGCGTTCGCCATCCACGCGCTCGATGTCCCGCAGGCGCTCGTTCAAAAGCGGCTGCAAGGCATCACTAGTTTCAAGCACAACATCTTTCATGGTGGTCTGTGACTGCCCAGACAAGGCGAGAATCGCTGCTGCCGCGCGTCCGGCATCGGTGGATTGCAAGGCCGCCGCCGATTGCCGGAGTGCCTCGCTGCCGGCACCACGATCGAGCTGCACAAAAGCCGCCTCGAGATTCGCCGCCGAATTCAACTGCGTGGCACTGTAGCTTTGCAAGACATCGGTCACCGCGCGGCGCTGGATGCTGGCGTCGATGTGCGTATCCCGAATGCTTGCGCTGCTACTGAACCAGGGCGAGTCTATCTGGCTCTCGCTCGTGCCGCTGATGGATGTTGCGGTCAGCACCGTGCCCTGCCACTGGCTGGTGTACCCAGACGGTGCGAGCAGCCTGAGGCCGGTACCGTTCAGATCCAGCATGCCGTTGATCTGCAGCGTGCTTCCGGCAGCCAGGCCGAGCGTACCCGCATCCGCATATACATCGCCGTTGATGATGCCGCCGTAGGCGTTAAACGCCCCGCCACGGAGAAATACATCGCTCCCAAGGCTTCCATAAAGGTTCAAGGAACCGCTGTCGATGCGCGTCGGCCCGGTATAGGTGTTGTTGCCGGTCAGCGACAAGCCGCCACCGCCGATTTTAATTAGATCGCCGTCTCCGGAGATATCATTGCTGAATGTCCAGTTCACCGAGTCCGGCACGGCCGCAGAAAAGGAGGTCGGCAATAACGCAGGTCCGCGCACTGCCTTTTCGGCGTTGACATAACCCCAGCCGTAAATCGGATCCACGCCGAGCGCACCGAGATCGGTGGCAGTGGTTAGCAGCGTTTGCCGAACTTGATTGCCATTAAAGCCCGGAAAGGCTTGGTACACTAAGGCCGCAATGCCGCTGACGACCGGCGCGGCCGCCGAAGTTCCGGCAAACCATTTGTAGGAGTCTGCGGTGAGCGGGTCGGTTTGGGTTACCGTGGGCAACAGCAGATTGACGGTTCCAGGAGCGGCCAGACAGAAATCCATCGCAATCGCACCGCAGGGATTCGAATACCCGGCCTTGGTGCCATTCAACGGACTCATCGCCACCACCGCCACGATGTTGTTGAGATCGGTATAGAAGGCCGGCGCCGCCGCCAGTATGCCGGCACTGTCGTAGTCAGCCTGGTCGCCGTCATTGCCGGCGGAAATTACCAGAAACGCGCCGGAATCGCGGATGGCGCGCATCTCGTCAAGCCACGGCGCCACATAACGCGTTACATCGCTGCTACTGGCGCCGTTTGCATCGGGGGCGCTTTTGCTTGGGTCATCTTCGTTATAGCCATAGCCGAACGAAAAATTGAATACCTTCGCGCCCCAAGTAATGATGGAGAAAATGTTGGCATTCCAATCAGCCAGTGCCAAGGTGGAAGCCGGTGCGACACCGCCGGGGTAATCGCCCCAGGCTCCCCCTGCGGCTATGGCGGCGACGCTGGTGCCATGGCTGGTATTGTCCGGATCATCGTCGGTCAGATCGCCGAACGTGATGCTGTAGCGGTCTTTGAGCGAAGCATTATTGATGTTGAATCCGTTGTCATACACCACCAGTTTCACGCCGGCACCGGTGAAGCCGGCCGCATTGGCTTCAGTCACGCCGGTTTTATTGCGAAAGTATGTGCTGTAGTTGACGGGGGTAATGAGATTGCATACTTTTGGCCGCTGCGGCACCGGACTTCCGATCAAGACCGAAGCCACCGGATCGGCCGTGCTATTGGGGTCGAGGCAGGTATAGGTGGTCGTGGTCGTGATGCTGGCCAGTCCGCTCTGCACGGCGTATTGCCCCGTCGGACAGGTGCCGTCGGTGACGGTATCGGTGGTACTGCTATCGACAAAACTACCCTGTCCGTCTTTCTGCGCACAGGTCAACACCGGAGTTACCGTACAGACCTTGGTTTGAGTCACGATTGGTGACGAGGTGGTGGTGGTCGCAATCGGATTGGAATTGCTGTTGGGATCCGGACAGGAATAGCTGGTGGTCGTGCTCGTATAGGAAATACCAGACGTGGTCAATGTCGATCCGGCCGGACAGGTGGAATCGGTCACGGAGGGATTATTGACCGTGCTGGTGACGAAAATACCCGTCCCTAGTCGCTGCGAGCAGGCAATAGTCGGCTGCGGATCGGGCTTGGTAGAACCTCCGCCGCCGCCGCCGCAACCAACCAAAATCAGTAGCCCTAGACAAATAGACGTCTGACGTAGATACCGCATGCCATTCCTCACTGTAATGTGGTCCAGTTCGATTCTAGCGTGAGCGGCAGGCCCAATGGTGAAAGGGATCACCCGCCAGTAATCAACCCGCTAGCGGGCGGCCAGAATGTCTATGTTTTCTCGCAGTTGAAGGAAGGAAAGCGTCTGCTTTGTCCAATATCAATCAATATATAAATCAATAATTTAGTTGATTTAACATGACATGACTTGCTATTTATTGTATATGATAATAAGATTGATTCTCATTTAGATATTTGGTTATGCTGATCATGCCCTCGCGTACCGTGTTCGCCCTCAGCCTTTGCCTTACGCTGACTTCCCTGGCACAAGCCCGACCGGACGATCCGGCGGTCCTAGATAAAATCGAAGTCAAAGGGTTTCCCTTCCGCTATCAGGCCAGCGACCCGAGCAGCGCTATGAAAACCGAAACGGCACTGAAAGACACGCCGCAAGCGGTCACTGTCGTCACCGAGCAGCAAATCGACGATCAATCCCTGCATGGTATGTCGGATATCCTGCGCTATGTGCCTGGCGTCGGCATGGCGCAAGGCGAAGGACACCGGGATGCCCCGGTGATGCGGGGCAATACCAGCACCGGCGATTTCTTCACGGACGGGATCCGCGATGATATCCAGTATTTCCGGGATCTCTACAACGTTAGCCAAGTGGAGGTATTGAAGGGGCCCAATGCGATGGTTTTCGGCCGCGGCGGCTCCGGCGGCATCATCAATCGCGTCAGCAAACAGGCCGATGGCGGTCACCACCAGGCGTTTTCCATCCAGGCCGGCAGCGCCGACTTTCTCCGCGCTGAGGTCGATGTCGGCGATGCCCTGAGCGATACCGTTGCTTACCGATTCAATGCCATGATTGAAAATGCCGGCAGTTTCCGCAACGATGTCAGCAGCAATCTACGCGGCTTTGCTCCGGGCATGACCTTCGGCATCGATGCCAATACCCGCGTGGTTCTGAGCGCTGAACTGTTCAGTGATACCCGTACAGTTGACCGCGGCATTCCATCCTATCTTGGAAAACCGCTGGATACCGAGCCTAGTCTTTTTTTTGGCAACGCTGACGACAGCCATGCCGATGCCGATGCCACGTCCTACGATGTCCTTGTTGAACACGACATGGATGGTGCCGTGCTGCGTAGCCGGACGCGTATCGCCGATTACGGCAAGTTTTACCAGAACGTTTATCCGGGCGCGGTCAATGTCGGTGGTACCGGCGTCGAGATTTTGGCTTACAACATCCGGACCGACCGGACCAATGTCTTCAACCAGACCGATTATGTCGTCGATATCCTCTATGACGATGTCACCCACCGCCTTGTCGTCGGCGCGGAACTGGGGCGGCAGAATACCGCTAACTTCCGTGAAACCGGTTACTTCGGCAGCATCGGCAGCACACAGACCAGTGAACTGGCGGCAATCGAAAATCCTGCACCGATACTGCCCGTGCATTTCCGGCAGAGCGCCAGTGACGCCGACAATCAGGGCACGGCGGAAACCGCAGCACTCTATGTCCAAGATCAGATCCATCTGGGTGACCGGTGGCAGATGATCGCCGGCCTTCGCCTCGATCGGTTCCACATGGATTTCCACAACAAGCGCAACGCGACACGCATCGAAACCACGGACACACGCCTATCTCCGCGCGCCGGCGTGATCTACAGTCCTTCGGAGGCAATCTCGGGGTATGCGAGTTATGCTGAAAGTTTCGTGCCGCGTGCCGGCGACCAGCTGGCCTCCTTGACGCCCAACACCGCCAATCTGGCTCCAGAAGTCTTTGTTAGTACGGAAATTGGAATGAAGTGGCAGCTGAGCAAGGGTCTATTCACCAGCGTGGCCGTGTACCAGCTCGACCGCAACAACGTTGCGGTGACCGACCCGGCGAATCCCATGCAGACGCTACTGATCGATGCCCAGCGGAGCCGTGGTCTGGAATGGGAAATCGGCGGCAATATCAGCCGCACACTTCAGATCGTGGCTGGCTATGCCTATCAGGAGGCCGAATTGACCCATGCACTGTCGACTTCAGTTCCGGCCGGGACCGTGCTGCCCCTCGTCCCCGAACACTCGGGCTATGTCTGGAGTCGCTGGGATATCAGCGCACACTGGGGGCTTGGACTCGGCATCAATGGCCGAGGTAAGGTGTACACCACGGCCAGTAACAAGGTATCGTTGCCAGGATTCAGCCGTCTCGATGCCGCCATCTATTACAAGGCCAGCGAATACCTGAAGCTCCAGGCCAACATCGAAAATATGGCCGACAAACGCTATTACCCATCAGCGCACAACGACAACAACATCAGCATCGGTACGCCACGGGAAGTAAAGCTCAGCATGCACCTCGATTTCTGAAAGCATTCCGACGCTAGTATAATAACGATATGATTCGAGTCCTCGCTGCCTTGCTGCTACCACTGGCTGCCATCGCCGCGCCGGCGGTAATTGAACCCTGGCCGATTCCGGCAGGCACTGCAGCGGCGCAACCGAGCCTGAGTCGCGGCGCGGATGGAGCCGTGAATTTGAGCTGGATTGAGCGCAGCGGCAACGGTCATCAACTTAAATTCGCACGTTTTGCCAATGCGCGCTGGTCCGAAACACGCACCATTGCCGAAGGCGACAACTGGTTCGTGAACTGGGCCGACTTTCCCAGCACGACGCAATTGCCGGACGGCACGCTGTGGGCTCACAATCTGATCAAGTCCGCCAAGGGCACTTATGCCTATGATGTCGTGCTGTACCGCTCAGATGACGGCGGTAAGACCTGGGCGGCACCAATCCGTGTCAACGACGATGGCACGCCGACCGAACACGGGTTTGCAAGCCTGTGGCCATGGTCAGAAAACGAATTGGCAGTGGCGTGGCTGGACGGCCGCAATACCGGCGGCGGCCATGATGCGCATGCCGGACACGGATCGTCAGACAATGCCATGATGCTGCGCACGGCAGTATTCGACCGCAATGGCCGCAAGACAGCCGAGTCGGAATTGGATATTCGCACCTGCGAATGCTGCCAGACTGACGCCGCCATGACCGCCAAGGGTTCTGTGATTATTTACCGCGACCGCGATCCGCAGGAAATCCGCGATGTCTACACCGTACGCCATGTCGATGGCCGATGGCAGACTCCGAAAGTGGTCGCGGCCGATCGGTGGCGGATGCCAGCCTGTCCGGTGAATGGCCCCGCACTTGCCGCCCATGGCTCATCGTTATGGGCCGCATGGTACACGGGCAGCGGAAATACGCCGAAAATCCGTCTGGCCTACTCGGGCGACAGCGGCACGACATTCGCACCCGCACGCACGCTTCGCAGTGCTCAAAGTGTACAGGGGCGTGTCGATCTTGCGGCAGATGCCGGTGGTGCGTGGCTGCTCTGGACCGAGGAATCTGCCACACAGACCCTGTGGCTGAGTCGACTTGGAACAAACAGCCGCCCTATCGGAAATCCGATACTACTGGCAACACTCAAGGGACGTGGTCGCGGCACCGGTTTCGCACGCATGCAGCAGACTGCACAGGCACTTTATGTGGTCTGGACCGATGTTCTGGATGGCAGACCAGTACTCAGAGGCGCGCGAATATCACTGAAATAACTCTTGGACAGGTTATTTAGCGCGGCTCATTTGCTGGATAAAACCAACGTATTCAGCGAAATCAAGCTTCTGATCAGCATTCCGATCGAATTGCGACAATGACGGCTTAGGCCCAGATAATGATTTAAGGCCAGGATGAGCATTAAACTCCGCAACATCAAGTGAGCTATTCCGATTTTTGTCTAATTGGATAAACTCGTTACGAAGTCTCTCAATCACGAGCATTTGTTTACGCTCATTGACTACTGCCGTTTTGAATTCATTGTAACTGAGTTGCTTGTTACCATCTTTATCCATGGCCTTGAACATGCTGTCGATACCGGCCTCAAGGTTTTGACCAGCAGAACCCGCTTTTGCTGACGTCGAGGACCTATCCTGTGCAGCCGATTGGTAAATGAAAAGCCAAGAGAGCTGGACAAATAGAATTAAGATGATTATTTTACGCATAAATTCTAGGCGGCTCACTGCGCGCTTGTTACACTGTTTTAGTGAATCTTCATTCTCTCATAGTCACCTCTAAACACAAAGCCTATTGGCAGCTGATCCGCGGTGACAGGCCAGTTGGAACCCTGCTATTGCTGTGGCCGACCCTTTGGGCCCTGTGGCTGGCGGCGGAGGGACTGCCGCCGCTTGACCTGTTGCTGATTTTCAGTGCCGGCGTCTGGCTGACACGCTCGGCCGGCTGCGTCATCAATGACTACGCCGACCGCTGGCTGGACCCCCAGGTCGAGCGCACCCGCACCCGGCCCTTGGCGCGCGGTGCACTGAGCGGCCGTGAAGCGCTGACAGCGTTTGTGCTGATGATGCTGATTGCGTTCGGTTTAGTGCTGATGACCAACAAACTCACCATTCTGCTCAGCATGGCCGGGGCCGTGCTGGCCGTGACATACCCCTACCTGAAACGGCACACCTATTTTCCGCAGCTCTATCTCGGTATCGCCTTCGGCTGGGGGATTCCGATGGCGTTCGCAGCGGTACAAGAACGAATTCCGCAGAGTGCCTGGCTGCTGTTTCTGGCCAATCTGCTGTGGACCACCGCCTACGACACCTGGTATGCCATGATCGACCGCGAGGATGATCTGAAAGCCGGGGCTAAATCACTGGCGATTTTTCTGGGCGATATGGATCTGCTGGCCATCGGCATGATGCAAGCCGGCTTTCTGGCCAGCTTAGCGCTAGTCGGCCGGCAGTATCATTTCGGGCTGTCCTATTTCATCTGTATCGCGCTGGCCGGCGTAGTGATTCTGTGGCAATTCAAAATCGCCGCCCTGCGCCATCGGGAAGACTGCTTCCGTGCCTTCCTGAGCAACCAATGGGTTGGTCTGCTGATATTCATTGGCTTCGTGGTGGCGCTGCTTTAAGTCACCCGCGCCAGACACCAGACATCCACCTGCTGCACGCCGGCAGTCAGCAAAGCCTCCCTCGCCGCACGGCAGGTGGCGCCGGTAGTAAACACATCATCGACCAACGCGACATGCCGTGGCAGCGGCGTCAGGGCACGGAAAGCGCCCCGCACATTGGACTCGCGCTCTGCGGAAGCCAAGGCGGACTGCATGGCGGTTTCGCGATGACGGATCAGCGCCGCCGGCAGGACCGGCAGACTGCGCCGGCGGCCCCAGTATCGAGCCAACTCCAAGGACTGGTTGAAACCCCGCTGGCGCAGTCGTCGGATATGTAAGGGCACCGGCACCAAGGCCATCGGTCGGCTGTCCTCGAAAGCCGACTCACACAATCGCGCCAACAGGCGGCCGGCACCGAGTTGGGCCTGAAATTTGAAATGCCGGATCAGGCCGTCGACCGGGTCGCCGTAATCGAAACCGGCCCACACCAAACCCTCACCGAACAGCTTGGGCGGCGGCCGGCAGGGCAAAGCCCGATAGCAGAGCAGGCACAGGTCCCACTCCGATAGCCCGGGATTACCGCAGAGCCGGCAGACCGTTGGAAAAATCCCGTAATTCAGGTGCTTGCAGAGTTGGTCAACAAGATTCATTGGCGCGCGGTTGACGGGCTGGGGTATCCTGTACAGGTTGCTACACCCTGCCCACCGCCACCATCGGAAACTTCCCATGACCGCCGTCATCCGACATGACTATACCCGGGCCGAAGTGCTCACTCTGATGAGCCTGCCGTTCGCCGACCTGTTGCACCGCGCCGGCAGCGTGCACCGCGCGCATTTCAATCCGAATCAGGTGCAGGTCTCCACGCTGCTCTCGATCAAAACCGGCGGTTGCCCCGAAGACTGCGCCTACTGCCCGCAGGCGGCCCGCTACAACACCGGGCTGAAAGCCCACAAACTGATGGACGTGGACGAAGTGTTGGCCAAGGCCGCGCAGGCCAAGGCCGCCGGCGCGACCCGCTTCTGCATGGGCGCGGCCTGGCGCAGTCCGAAAGACCGCGACCTGGAAAATGTAGCCGCCATGGTGGAAGGGGTGCGGGCGATGGGCCTTGAGGCCTGCGCCACACTCGGCATGCTCAATGCCGATCAGGCCAAGCGCCTGAAAGAGGCCGGGCTCGATTACTACAACCACAATCTGGATACGGGTCCGGACGAATACGCCGACATCATCAAAACACGCGACTACCAGGACCGGTTGGATACCCTTGAAAACGTGCGGGAAGCCGGTCTGAAAACCTGCTGCGGCGGCATCGTCGGCATGGGCGAAAGCCGCGAGGCGCGCGCCGCACTGCTGCAGACCCTGGCCAATCTGCCGGAGCACCCGGGTTCGGTGCCGATCAACCGCTTGGTGCAGGTGGAAGGCACGCCCTTGCACGGCACCGCCCTGCTCGACGCCTTCGAGTTCGTACGCACCATCGCCGCTGCACGCATTCTGATGCCGTTCTCGGTGGTTCGCCTGTCGGCCGGCCGTGCCGAAATGAGCGAGGAGCTCCAGTCCCTGTGCTTCCTCGCTGGTGCCAATTCCATTTTCTACGGCGAAAAACTGCTGACCACCGGCAACCCGGATGTGGAAGCCGATCAGGCGCTGTTTGCCAAGCTCGGCATCGAGGGCATGCCGGTAGTGGAAGAAAGCACGACCGTACACGCCGATGTGCTGTGCGGGGACAGCTGCGCTGCCTGAGCTATGACCCTGATCGAACGCCTGCGCCAGCGCGCCGCGCAGCGTGACGCGGCGCATACACGGCGCAACCGGCACGTGCAATCGCAGCGCCGCGGCATGTTGGCCGAATGCGACGGCAAAAGCCTGATCAACTTTTCCAGCAATGATTATCTTGGTTTCGCCCAGCATCCGGACGTCATCGCGGCTTTCCAGCAGTCGGCGGCACGTGATGGCGTCGGCAGCGCTGGCTCGGCTCTGGTTACCGGTCATTTCGCCGTACACCGTGAGCTGGAATTGCAGGCGGCGGCCTTGTTCGGTTATGAAGCGGCCCTATTCACCGGCAGCGGCTATCTGGCCAACCTCGGGATTCTGCAGTCCTTGCTTGATGACGCGTCGGTGTGCGTGCAGGACAAATACAACCACGCCTGCCTGCTCGATGGTGCTCGCTTTTCCGGCGCTACCTTGAAGCGCTATCCGCATGCCGATATGGTTCAGGCCGAAGCACGTTGCGCCGAAGCGAACACCGATACCCTATTTCTGGCCAGTGACGGCGTATTCAGCATGGACGGTGACGCCGCGGATCTCCCGGTTCTGCACGCCATCGCGCAACGCTACCACGCCACGCTGATGATCGACGATGCGCATGGCGTCGGTGTACTGGGTGCAACCGGTCTGGGTAGTCTGCAGGCAGCTGGTCTGCAGGCAGCGGATGTGCCGATCCTGGTATTGCCGGCCGGCAAAGCCCTGGGCGGGCAAGGTGCTCTGATTTTTGCCCAACGCGACATCATCCAGCACCTGTTGGAAACTGCGCGCCCGTATCTATTCAGTACCGCGCCGGCGCCGGCAATGGCGGCGGCACTGACAGCCTCGCTGCACTTGCTGGAAACACAGACCCAATACCATGCCGCATTACTAGACAACATCCATCATTTCCGGCGCCGCGCCGTGACTGCCGGCCTACCAATACTAGATTCGCACACCGCCATTCAACCGCTGATGGCCGGCGATAACGCAAGTGCGCTGCGCTGGAGCGAACAGCTGTGCGATGCCGGCTTCTGGGTGAGTGCCATCCGGCCGCCGACCGTACCGCAAGGCAAATCGCGCTTGCGCATCACTCTGACGGCATTACATACGGAAAAACAGATCGATGCATTGGTGGATGCGCTTTCACAAATCACCGAGAAAGACGATGGCCGCCACTGACTTAGACAAGGTCAAGCCGCAATTGCTTCTGCTGCATGGCTGGGCGATGCATGGCGGTATCTTTGCGCCGCTGTTGCCGCACCTGCAGACTCACTTCCATGTGCGCTGCATTGATCTTCCCGGGCACGGCAGCCAACGCGACAGCATCCTGCCGCTGGAATATCCGTCCTTCTGGCATCACCTGCTGCCGACACTGGAATCTCCATGTTACGTGCTCGGCTGGTCGCTCGGCGGTCTGTTTGCACTGCACGGAGCATTGAATTTTCCGGATCATATCCGCAGCCTGATTCTGATGAACGCCAGCCCCAGTTTCGTGGATCGTCCTGATTGGCCGGAAGGCATGCCGGCAGCGGTGTTCCGTCAGTTTGCCGCTGATCTTGCGCAGGACTACGACGGCACCCTGCATCGTTTCTTCATGCTCGAGGCCCAAGGCTCGGAACATCTGCGTGCCGACCTGCGCCGTCTGCAGGCCAACGCTTTCGAGTTCGGGCCGCCGGACCCGGAGGTGTTGCGCCAGGGTCTGTATCTGCTGGAAAGCACCGATCTGCGCGGACAGCTGCCGCAGCTACAGGTGCCGAGCCTGTGGCTGGCTGGACGCCGCGACCGCCTGGTAAATCCGGCAGCCATGCAGGCGGCGGCAGAAACGGCCGGTGGTGATTTCCAGTGCGACGAACATGGCGGACACGCACCATTCCTGACCCATCCGGCGGCGATTGCCGATGCGATCCGGATGTTTGCTGAGGGCGTGCATGCCTGAGAATCTGTTCGACCGCCGCGGCATCAAACGCCATTTCGCACGGGCCGCCGAATCCTATCTGGCAGCGGCGGCCTTGCAGAAAGAAGTAGAAGCCCGCCTGCTGGAGCAGGCCGACTATCTGGAATCGGCGCCGAAACGCATTCTCGATCTCGGCTCCGGACCCGGACGGGCAGCGGGTATTCTGAAAAAACGCTGGCCGAAAGCGCAAGTCATCGCCATGGATATCGCCCTGCCCATGCTGCGCCAGGTGTCACAACAGACGCGCTTCTGGCGGCCGATCAAACGCGTGTGCGCCGATGCGCTGCAATTGCCGTTCCGTGACCGCAGCTTCGACTTCATTTTCTCCAGCCTCTGCCTGCAATGGGTGCATCCGCTGCCGGATGCGCTGCGTGAGATCCGCCGCGTGCTGACGCCCGGCGGCTTGTTCGCCTTCTCCAGTTTCGGACCGGAAACACTGACGGAGCTGCGCGAGGCCTATGTCGGCATCGGTGAAACACCGCCGGTGTCGCCGTTTGCGGCCATCCAGCAGATCGGCGATGCGCTGCAGGGCGCGGGCTTCCGCAACAGCGTGCTCGATCGCGAACTGTACACCATGCACTACCCAGATCTGCGTGCACTCATGCAGGAGCTGCAGGCCATCGGTGCCACCGACGCCCGCCCGCAACGCCCGCGCGGCCTGGCCGGTAAAAACCGCTGGCGCGCCTTGAACGCCGCCTACCCGATCCGGGATGGGCGTATCGCCAGCAGCTGGGAAGTGATTAGTGCCATCGCATTCCGTCCCGGACAGAGTCCTGGGCCTCGAGAAGATGGGATTGTGGCGAGTATCGATGTCAGTCAAATACCCCGACGGATACGTTCATGATGCGTCGACTGTTTTTATCGCTGCTGCTTATCATGCCCATGATCGGCCGTGCTGCCAGCACTCCGGATCCGGTAGCTTTGCAAAGACAGGCTGAGGCTGTCGTGATGGAAACGCGGAAACGGCAGCCGGCATATGCACTGCTGGCCGAACAGCAGGCCGGCTTTCTGGTGAGCTGGCGCGAACAGGTGCGTCAGTTCATGGCCGTCAACGGCCGCCGCAACACGCAGGTGGCCAGCCGCGCCATCGCCACGGCATTGGGCCTGAATGCCAGCACTGCATATCTGTCCCGCAGCGATGACAATGCCATCGACGCCCTACTGGTCCAGCAACGGCGCTTGATGGCCATGGCGCAGACCGATGCCCGGCTGTGCGGCATTCTGCTCAACACCACCACCGCGCGCTTGGATGAAAACGGCCATACCCCATGGTTGCTGCGCAAACCCTACCGCGCACTGCAGCCGGATCTGGAGTCGGCCCTGTTCCAAATCGTGACCAGTGCCCAGGACAAGGCGCCACGAACGCTTCCGGAAGGGCAGAACCAGCAATTCACCCAGCGCATCGCTGCGCGCATCGGCGAACGCTACGGCCGCGATGGTCTGGAGGATCTCGAACGCATGCAGAACGACAACACCGCCCCAACCCTGCGCTGCCGCGGGATTTTTCGGCTACTGGAGACCATCGCCGAACAGCCGTCGGAATTACGTGCACAGTTGATGCGCATTTACTTTGGACAATGACACAATCTATGCTGGGACCTGCCCATGCGGTGCGCTGCATTACGAGGCCTGGGAACGCCGGTGAATATACTCGCGCACAAAACCCAAGATTTATAGTAAAGGCTTGAGCATAGGCCACACGTGATCACGCATCTTGATCTGGCCTTTCGCGTTCGGGTGCAGCTGGTCCGGTAGAAAATAGGAACGGTCGCTCGCAATTGGTGCCAACAAAAACGGCAGGAGCGCGGTCTTTTCCTGTTTGGCCAGATCGGTGTAAATGGCCGCGAAGCCCTCGGTGTAGACCTTGCCGTAATTCGGCGGCATCTGGATGCCGATCAAAAACACCTTGGCACCGCCGGCTTTGGACTGCCGGATCATCGCCTGCAGATTGGCGCGGGTCTGTGCCAACGGCAGTCCGCGCAGGCCGTCATTGGCACCCAATTCGATGATGACCAAGGCCGGTTTGTGCGTCTTCAACGCCGCCGGCAGCCGTGATTTGCCACCGGCCGAGGTTTCCCCCGACACGCTGGCATTGACCACCTGCCAGGACGGATGCGTGCTTTTCATCCGCGCCGCAGTCAGCGCCACCCAACCCTGTTCGGACGGCAGGTTATAGGCCGCCGACAGCGAATCGCCCATCACCAGCAGGGTCTGTTTGGCCGAAACTGGGCCAGCCATGACCATCAGCACAAGCACCAGACACACAAAACCTTGATATTGGCTGTGCCAGACTGCATGTAACAGATTACGGGCGCGATTTCGCATGGATCTCCGGGAGCAATCAGTGGATACAGCCATCAGGGTAACAAAGCTCGGCAAGCGCGTGCGCCTGCCGGAATCGGAACTGTGCATCCTCGAGGATGTCAGCTTCAGCCTGAACCGCGGCGAAACCGCGGCCATTATCGGCGCTTCCGGCTCCGGCAAAAGCACCTTGCTCTCGCTGATGGCAGGATTGGACACGCCCAGTGAAGGCGGCGTCGACATCCTCGGTACCGCACTGAACGCGCTCGACGAAGACGGTCGCGCCAAACTGCGTGGTGCGTCGGTCGGCTTCGTATTCCAGAACTTCCAACTGCTGCCGGCGCTGACCGCACTGGAGAACGTGATGCTGCCGCTGGAATTAAGCGGCCATGCCGATCCGGAAGGCGCAGCGCGCGATATTCTCGACAAGGTCGGCCTGGCCGAGCGCCTGCAGCACTATCCGCGTCAGCTCTCCGGCGGCGAGCAGCAACGCGTCGCCATCGCGCGCGCATTCGTGGTCAATCCGGCGGTGTTATTTGCCGATGAGCCGACCGGAAACCTTGACACCGATACCGGGCGCACCATCGCCGATCTACTGTTCGAACTCAACGCCACCCGCGGCACCACGCTGGTGCTGGTCACCCACGATGAGCGTCTTGCCGCCCGCTGTCAGCGCCAGCTGCGCCTGAACGCCGGGCGTCTGGTGGCATGAACGTTCTGAAGCTGGCCTGGCGGCAGACCCAACGCGATCTGGCGGCGGGTGAAATCCGTTTGATGGTGATGGCTCTGGTACTGGCGGTGATGGCCGTCACCGCCGTCGGCATGCTCACCGACCGCGCCGAAGCCGGCCTGCAACAGGAAGCCAACCGTCTGTTCGGCGGCGATGCCGCTTTGCGCACCGATACACCGATTGCCGATGCCGTTTCGCTACGCGCGGAAGGCCTCGGACTTCAATATGCACAGACCGCGAACTTCCCGAGCATGGTGCAGACCGCCGGCGCCGTGACCCTTGCCGACATCCGCGCGGTGGACAGCCGCTTTCCGCTGCGTGGCGAATTCGAACTGCGTGGTACCGATGGCAACACCACCGCCCAACAGGGCGGACCCGAAGCCGGCACGCTTTGGCTGTCCGGCGATGCCGCACGAAAATTGAATGTCCGTATCGGTGATGCCGTCGGTGTCGGCAATCTGCAGCTGCGTTATGCCGCAACGCTGATTAAGGAACCGGACGCCGCGCTCGATTATTTCAATGTCGCTCCGAAAGTGCTGATCGCCTATGCCGACCTGTCGGCCAGCGGCCTCGTGCAAAATGGCAGCCGCATCCAATACCGCATGGTGGTGGCCGGCGACGATGGCGCCGTGACGCAATTCACCGCGCAGCAAGGCAAAAATCTCAAACGCGGACAGCGCCTGGAGAGCCGGGAGGATGCACGGCCGGAAATCCGTTCGGCACTCGACCGGGCCAACCGCTTTCTGTCACTGGCGGCATTGGTGTCGTTGATTCTGGCGGCGGTCGCCATCGCGCTGGCCGCGCGGCGACACAGCGCACGCCATCTGGATGCCAGCGCAGTCATGCGTTGTCTGGGCGCCAGCCAAGGCCGCATCGCGGCCTTGCAGCTGGGCGAATTGTTTTTCATCGGACTGCTCGGTGCAAGCGCCGGTGTGTTCCTGGCCTGGCTGCTGCAATGGGGCGTGGGAATGTGGTTGGCCGATGCCATGGGCGTGACGTTACCGGCCGTCGGCTGGGGCTCGGTGCTGTCCGGTTATGCGGTGGGCTTCACCGTGTTGATCGCGTTTGCCGTGCCGCCGGTGCTGGCGCTGCGCAAAGTGCCGGCCCTGCGCGTGCTGCGCCGCGATGTGCCGGTCAATGAACCCAGTGCATGGACGGTCGGTCTGCTCGGCGTCGCCGGTTTGGCGGCACTGCTGTGGTGGAAAGCCGGATCGGCGGAACTCGGCACCATCATTCTTGGCGGCATTGCCGGCACCGCCATCATTCTGGCCGGGATTGCCTGCTTGCTGTTGCGCTGGCTGAAACAGGTGCGCGGCCGGCTGCATGGTCCCTGGCGTTACGGCCTGGCCAATCTCAGCCGGCATCAGGGCATGACGCTCACCCAGGTGTCCGCACTCGGCCTGGGGCTGATGGCCCTGTTGCTGCTGCTGTTCGTGCGTACCGATCTGCTCAGCCGCTGGCAGCAGACCCTGCCGGTCGATGCACCGAACCGCTTCGTCATCAATGTCCAGAGCGAGCAGGTCGATGGCGTGCGTGCCTTTGCAAAAGCGCAGGGCCTGACCGAACCGCTGCTGTATCCAATGGTGCGGGCCCGCCTGCAGGCGGTGAATGGCGCGCCGGTCAATGCTGCCGCCTATGCCGGCAAGGGCGAGCGTGCACGGCGACTGGCCGAGCGTGAATTCAATCTCTCGTCTGCTGCCAGTTTCGGCGCCGACAACCAGCGTACCGCCGGCACTTATTGGAATGCGGACTACCGCGGTCCGGTGCAGCTGTCGGTGGAAGAGGAATTCGCCGAGACCCTGAACTGGAAGCTCGGCGACCGCATCCGTTTCGATGTGGCCGGAACGCCTTTGGAGGCACGCATCACCAGTCTGCGCAAAGTGGAATGGGAAAGCTTCAAGCCGAATTTCTTCGTGCTGGTCTCGCCGGGCGCGCTTGACGGCTTCTCGGCCAGCTACATTTCCGCACTGCATGTGCCGAAACAGAAACTGCCGACCATCGATGCGCTGGTGCGCGAATACCCGAACCTGTCGGTCATTGATATCGATGCGGTGTTGAACCAGGTCCGCAGTACGGTCGATCAGGTCAGTCGCGTGGTCGAATCGGTCTTCTATTTTTCACTGCTGGCGGGATTGCTGGTGCTGATTGCCGCGGTGCAGGCCTCGCAGGACGAACGCCTGCAGGAAGCCGGCGTGATGCGCGTGCTGGGCGCTTCCAAGAAACAGCTGCGTCTGGCTCAGGCCACGGAATTCGGCAGCCTCGGTTTGCTGGCCGGCACGGTAGCGGCGCTAGCGGCCAGCACCATCGCTGGCCTGATTACCGTGCAGGTGTTCAATCTGCCCTGGCGTTTCGAAACCACGCTGTTGCTGTATGGCATTCTCGGCGGCACCCTGCTGGCGCTGGTCACCGGCCTGTGGGCCACGCGGCGGGTGACCGAAGCGCCGCCAAATGAAACCTTGCGGACGCTGTGACCATAATCGATCAATAAATTGTCTGGAAGTGCGGCGCAGCTCAGGTCAGTTCGATAGCATCGAACGGCACCACCGGATCGACATCGGCCGCGTAATCGACGCCGGCGATGCCGAAGCCAAACAGTTTCAGGAACTCGGCTTTGTAGCTGGCGTAATCAGTGTGTTCGAACAGATTGACCGTAGTCACTGTCGGCCAAATCAGTTTCACCGCGTGCTGCACTTCCTCACGCAGTTCCCAATCATCCATGCGGATGCGCTGCTGTTCATCGCGATCGTTGCCCGCGCCGTACAGCTCGGTGCGAAACATGCGGTCGATCTGCTCGATCGGGCCTTCATGCAGGCCGAGCTGCTTCATCACCCGGAAACAGATGGAGATGTACAGCGGCATCACCGGAATCGCGGCCGAGGCCTGGGTGACCACCGATTTCAGCACGGCGACATTGGCGCTGCCGTTGAGCGCTGCTAATTTCGCGCGCAGCGCAGCGGCGGCACGGTCCATGTCTTCCTTGGCCTTGCCGAGCGCACCGTGCCAGTAAATTGGCCAGGTGATCTCGGTGCCGATGTAGCTGTAGGACACCGTTTTCACGCCCTCGGCCAGCATGCCGGCGGCCTGCAGGGCGTCCATCCACAGCTCCCAATCCTCACCACCCATGACCGTCACGGTGTTGGCGATTTCCTCTGCGGTGGCCGGCTCCACTTCGGCATGGATGATGACATCCTTGCTGGTGTCGATGGCGGTTGACTGATACGGGGTACCGATCGGCTTCAGTGCCGAGCGCACCAGCTCACCACTGTCCGGCAGTCTGCGCACCGGCGAGGCCAGGGAATAGACCACCATGTCGACCTGGCCGAGATCGGCCTTGATGATGTCGATGACCTTGGCACGCATCTCATGCGAGAAGGCATCACCGTTCACGCTCTTGGCATACAGGCCTTCGGCATGCGCGGCTTTTTCGAACGCCGCCGAGTTATACCAACCGGCGCTGCCGGGCTTGGATTCGCTGGCCGGTTTTTCCAGAAACACGCCAAGCGTGGCGGCATGGCAACCGAAGGCAGCGGTAATGCGTGAAGCCAGACCATAGCCGGTGGAAGCGCCGATGACCAGCACCCTCTTCGGACCGCCATCGATGCTACCGTTTTCCTTGACCACCGCAATCTGTTCGGCAACATGCACGGCGCAACCGGTCGGGTGGGTGGTGGTGCAGATGAAGCCGCGGGTTTTCGGGGTGATGATCATGGCAGTGGTCCTGATTCGGCCGGAAGCGACCGTGAATGTCGGGAATTCATTATAAAACGCATGCTAGCCAACGAGTGTTTGAATACTGTGCCTTCACACATTGCCGCCGGTCAGAATCAAGCCGATGCGCTTGCCGGTGAACAATGCCGGATTGGCCAGCACTGCCGCCAGCACGGTGGCGCTGCTGGGTTCGATGACACTGCCCAATTGCTCGGCAACCAAGGCCTGTGCGTCACGGCATTGTGCATCGGAAACGGTCAACACCTGCAGCACGTGTTCGGCGATGATGGCGAAGTTGGGCACGCCGACCACAGCGCGCAGGCCATCGCAGATGGTATCGGGTACCAGATGGGTGATGCGCTCCTTGGCCAGCAGCGAAGCCACCGTGTCGGCCGCGCTTTCCGGCTCCACACCGTACAGTGGAACATCGACCGGATCCAGCGCAACGGCGGTGCCGGCAATCAGACCACCGCCGCCGATCGGCACCATCACGGCATCCAGGGCGGGCACTTCGGCCAACAGCTCCAAGGTGGCGGTGCCTTGCCCGGCCATCACCTGCGGATCTTCGTATGGATGCACCAGCGTGGCGCCGGTTTCAGCAATGAGATCGCGGGTCATTGCTTCGCGCGCGGTCTGGGTCGGCGCGCAGCGGTGCACGATGGCACCGGCGGTGCGCATGGCCTCCAGTTTCGAGGATACCGCCCCTTCGGGCACCACCACATGCGCGACGATACCGCGCAGTTTCGCGGCCCGCGCCAGCGCCGCGCCGTGATTGCCGGAGGAATGTGTGATCACCCCGCGTGCGGCAGTGGCTTCGTCCAGAGCGAATACGGCATTGATTGCACCGCGGAATTTAAACGCACCACCGACCTGCAGGTTCTCGCATTTGAAAAACAAGGATGCGCCGGATAAGGCATCCAGCGCCGCAGAGGATTTCACCGGTGTACGCAGCGCATAGGGCGCGATGCGCGCGGCGGCAGCGAGGATGTCGGCATAACCGATCATGTTTTCTGCTCCGGTTTCTGACCAAGCAGACTGCTCAGCGCGGAGCCGAGCACGACCAGCACGGCGCCGGCAAAGCCGAGCAGGCCTACATGCTCGGCAGCCACGGCATCGGGCCAGAGCGCATGCACCAGCGCAATCACGCCCAAACACAACATCGGCGTAGTCGCCAAGACCGCTGACACCCGCGAGGCCTGCCAATGTTCCAGAGCTTCGGCGAAGGCGCCATAGGCGACCAGGGTATTCACGGCGCAATACAGCAGCAGCGCCCAATGCAGGACATCGAGATTGGCCAGTGCCGAAGGATGCGCGAATGGCCACAGCAGCAATGCCGAAAACAGATAGATGACCGCGAGAATATGCTGCGAGGACAGCCTCAACAACAGTTGCTTCTGCATCAGGGCATAAGCGGCCCACGACAAGGCAGCGGCACCGACGATAGTCGAACCGAGCAGATAGTTGTGGCCGGTGACCAGACCGCCGGCGAACTGATCACGGAAGAACAGGCCCAGACCCAGCACGATGATCAGCAGCCCCAGCCATTGTCCCCAGACGAACCGTTCGCGGAAGATGAACACACCACCGAGCGCCATCAGCAAGGGCGCCAGCTGAATCAGCAGCTGCGCATTGCCGGGCGAGGTGTATTTCACCCCGAGCAAATACCCGACATAATTGCTAATCAATAAAACGGTAGCCAGCAGCAGCCAGCGCCATTGCGTGGGTTGCAAGGCTCCGAAAGCCGCCATTCGGCGTTTGCCCACTAACCACAAACCCATGAACACCGCGGCAAAGGCGAAGCGGAACCAGGTCAGGGTCATCGGGTCGATTACGCTCAGACTCATCTTCAGAGCCACCGGCAGGGTCGCCCAACACGCCGCAGTGACCAGCGCCAACAACAAACCGAGTTTCCAACGCCCTGAGGCCTGATGCAGCATGTCGAGTCCGTACATCCAAGG
>NZ_JBIKSE010000108.1:0-6449 GCF_044348765.1 Arenimonas sp. | reverse complement strand
GTTTATTTTTAAGGCTTAAGACCAATGGAACAGAAGATGTTACTGCTGGAAACTACCGACAATCAATAACACAAGTTAACTTTACTGGAACAGCAGCAACAAGTATTGCTAACGGAAGCACTACCTCAACATCGTTTCAGTTAAGTAGCACTTTGTCGGTAACTAAATACAGCCAAGTTACAATTTCCAATCCACTTCAAAGTGGTCTAACATCCATGAAATCTATTATTGCTCAAACTTCAGAAAACGGTTATTCAGCTACAATGTCAGGTAACTCTATTAGCACTTTAGCTCAAGATAGTTTCAATGTTATTTGTGGAACATTTACTGGAACTGTTAAAGTCTATGGATTGAGGACTTCGTAATGACTAAAGCAAGAGATATATCAAATAGTGATTCATTGCTCGTAAATGCATCTGGAGACTCTATGACAGGAAGTCTTACTACAACAGAGTCTCTAAGAGCAAACTCTGGCGGTCCTGATGGTGGTCCTGTATTAAGAGCTTGGACTGATGATCCAGGAAACTTTACTGGTATCGCTACTAATGGGATGACTGGCAAAGAGTATATGTTAATTAGCAATGGTACCGATACCTACATGTCAGCTGGTGCTGGTGGTGTTGCAACTATTCGTGGTGGAGCAAATAGTACTGCAGCAAGTATTGCTGTTAGTACTACAGCAGTTACTGTTGTTGGAGATTTAAATGCAAACTATGTAAACTCAAACCAGGTAGTTAGTGGTGTGACTGTTCCTGCTGCTGGTCGTGGATTGCTTTGTAGACAACCTTCAGGTGATGGTTCAGATGCTATTATTCAGTTTACTAACTTTGGTGTAACTGCTCAAAGAGCTACAATAAATGCAAGCTCTGGCGGTGCCCTATCTTTAAATAGTACCACTGCATATTGGAATGCTATTTATAACACAACTCTTACTGGTACCGCAAATATTCAATCATCTTCAGATATGCAACTAAGACGAACTACATCATCTGCTAGATACAAAAAAGATATTGAAACACTGGATCATGAAATTGCAGATAAAATTCTTGACCTACGCCCAGTTTGGTTTAGGGCAAAAGAAAATAATATTGATAATCCAGAACAATGGTCTTATGTTGGTCTCATTGCAGAAGAAGTTGCAGAAATTGAACCAAGATTAGTTTACTTTAAACAAGCAGAACCTACTTTAGATGAACATGGAAACATGGTTACAGATGAAGAAGGAAAGCCAGTATTAAATATGCTAGAGACTCCAGTTCCTGAGAGTGTTCAGTATGATAAACTTACTGTTTACCTTCTGGATATTATTAAGCGTGAAAAAGCTCGTTCAGATGAATTAGAAGCTAGAATTATTGCACTTGAGGAGAGTATTAATAATGGCTAAAAAAGCTAGAATGTATACAGGTTCTGGGTGGGTTGACATAGCATCATCCACTACTGACTTATCCAATTATGCTAACATGACCAATACTCCTATTAGTGGTTTTCGTAATGCCATTATTAATGGTGATTTTAGAATTAACCAGCGTGGAATAACATCAACTGGAGTTACTACTGGTGGGTACTTTCTTGACCGTTGGCGTATGGATGGAAGCACTGGAACTATCACTGCATCTGTTCAATCATTTACTCCAGGCAATTCAATATCTGGATACGAACCAACGCAACACTCAAGAATTTCTGTTACTGGTCAATCCCTAACGACAGCGTATGCTACTACAAGTCAAAAGATTGAAGACGTAAGAACATTCGCTGGGCAAACTATTGTTATTTCTTTTTGGGCAAAGGCTGCATCTGGAACACCTAAGGTTGGAGTTGAAGCAACTCAAGATTTTGGTACAGGTGGTTCAACAGCAGTACTTACTTTTGCTGGAAATGCAACCATTTCAACTTCATGGGCAAGGTACTCTTTTTCAGTTACACTTCCAAGCATTAGTGGTAAAACAATAGGCACAGATAATGAGTTGCAAATTGGTATTTGGCTATCTGCTGGTGCAACCTATGATTCCCGTAGTGGAAGCATTGGAATTCAAAACAATACCTTTGATTTCTGGGGAGTACAGGTTGAAAGTGGTACAATTGCTACCCCATTTGAACAACGTCCTATTGGTACAGAACTAGCACTGTGTCAACGTTATTTTCAAAGACTTGGAGAACCTTCTTTACGAGGTGTTTTTGCTTCAACAACATTAGCAAATAGGCTTGGAATGCAGTTGCCAGTACAAATGAGAATTCCTCCAAGGGCTGCTAACGGAGGCTCGCTAACAATTAATGGATCAATACCTTTATATGATGGAGGAGCAACAGGAACATTTACAGCATTTACAACTAATTATTCAACCAATCAAAGTATAGAGTTTGATGCTACTGCAGCAACGGGAACGTTTACAATTGGAAGACCAGCAATTGTTTACAAAGTTAATTCATCTGCAAATTTTATTGATTTAAGTGCAGAACTATAATCTCAATATTTTAATACAACATTGACATGTACTACAAAAAACTGATATAATATAATTCCAACTATTAGAAAGAAAAAATAATGCGTATCCTAGTTTATGGAACCGAAAAATTTGATGACTACTCAACATTTATGCGTGGATTGGTTGTTGCTATAGATGATAACACAAATCCAAGTGATACAAAAATTGAAGTATTTACTGCAGGTCCACATAAACTTAATAACTTTACCGCAGAATTTATTAATAAAACTGAAGGATTCTTTAAGCAAAAGAATATTAAAACAAGATTTACAAGAGTTAAGAAATCAGATATAATTGATAAGTTTGAAGACTACGACTTTGACCACATTGTATCTTTCGGATCTAAATCAGATCAAAGATTCTTTGATACTATTTTAGATAAAGCCGAAACAAATAACATCAGTGCAAGCTACTATAAGATTTAGGAAAATCTATGCTAATTACAAACTATAATTATGCCCACGAACTTGTTTTAAAAAACAGTTCCTTACATTGGAACGGTTGGGACATTGTTGAGTTTAGAAAGAATCAATCTGCAGAATATGATATTGCAGGTACAAGAATTGATAATAGTTGGGGCTTTACAAAAACCTTCCCAATAACTGAAAAGGGCTGGGAGGTTCCAGAAAGATATGTTAGATGATGAATGGATTGTAAAAGCAAAATGTAGATCACTAGACAGTGAGATGTTTTTCGATAAGTATGAAGAAGATCCAGACTTAGCTAAGGTTGTAGATCAAATTTGTTTAACCTGTCCTGTAATAAATGATTGCTTTAATCACGGTACCAAGAATAGCGAGTGGGGTGTTTGGGGAGGAGTCTACCTCATTGATGGAGAAATTAGTCCAGCAAAGAACCTACACAAAACATCTGATATCTGGCAAGAACTTGTAGAGGTAGTTGGATAATATGCCAAAGTTTACCAAAGATATGTCCAAGGCAGTCCACCAGTTAAAGCCACCATATCGTAATCTAATTATAGATTTTGTTGAACACCCAAACTACATTGGTATTCGTATTTACGAAAACCAAATTATGGCTATGAATGAAATGCAAAAGGTTTCTGTAATGGAATATTTACAGTTATTAAGAACCACCATTGAATCCTTTGGAGTTAAAGCTAACTTTGACGGAGCCAAGGGTGATCCACCAAGGAGTATAAATTAATGTTTCATAGATTAGTCTGGATGATAGAAGAAGAAGTAACTGCAGAATTAGTTTCGTATGGAGCTTTTTCTTCTCGTGTTAAATACACATATAACGGAATAGATTTTGATGAGGTTGTTATGAATGACGACTTCATACCCTATGACGAACTAGGCTTTGAATATGAAATTTCAGAAGGAAATGATGAATAAATTTAAAAAGAATACCGCACTATGCTTTGATGATATCTTACTTGTACCTCAGCACTCAGATATTGACAGTAGAAGATCTGTTGATCTTAAAATGAATATTGGAAAAAATCTATCTTTAAGTCTTCCAGTAATCGCTGCTCCAATGGATACAGTATGTGAAATTAAAATGGCTATTGAGTTATATAAAGCTGGTGGTATTGGAATTATCCACAGATTTATGCCAATTGAAGATCAGGTAAGTCAGATTAGGTTAGCGGTTTCTGATCATGGTGTTAAAAATATTGGTGGATCTATTGGTGCAAAGGGAGATTATGTAAGTGATGCCCTAAGGATTGAAGAGGCTGGAGCAACGGTAATACTTGTGGATACCGCAAATGGTCATAGCTCCTACGCTATTGATGCAGTAAAAACCCTTAGATCCGTACTAAAAACCAGTACTCATATTATGGCTGGCAATGTAGCCACTGGAGAGGGCTATAAGGCACTTTCAGAGGCAGGTGCAGACTCAGTTAGGGTAGGAATTGGAGGGGGTGGAGTTTGTGTTACTAGATTAGTTTCTGGTCATGGAGTTCCCTTACTTTCTTCTGTTATGGACTGTAAAAAGGTAAAGGAAAAATACTCCCTAAATACAGCAATCATCGCTGATGGTGGAATTAGAAATTCTGGAGATATGATTAAGGCTTTTGCAGGTGGTGCAGATGCTGTTATGGTTGGTTCTATTTTGGCTGGAACAGAAGAGTCTCCAGGATCTACATTTATTAATTCAACTGGCAAATATAAAACATACAGAGGTATGGCTAGTTCTGAAGCAAATAAAGGAAAAGATATTGCTGTTGCAGAGGGTGTTTCTACCCTAATACCGTTCAAAGGGAGCGTCTCTGAGGTCTTAAAAGACATAAAGGGTGGTCTAGGAAGTGGTTGTTCTTACAGTGGTGTAACAAAACTATTAGACATATATGAAAATGCTATGTATGTTGAGGTTTCCCAAGCATCTCTAGGAGAATCAAAGCCTCATGCCTCTGGGCTAAATGTATGATAAAATAGTTATATATGCTGCCAATAGGTGGGATAAATAAACTAAAGGAACAACAATGAATGGTAAAAAAAATTACCGCAATTGTTGCTACGATAGCCTTATCACTAGTAACAGCGGTTCCAGCAAGTGCGGAAGAGTCAATTCGCAAAAAGGCAACCCATAACCAAACCATTAAAAAGGATAGGTGGGTGACTCTTGATTTCAAGGGTAAAGACTACATTAAAGGCAATGGTAATAGATCCTTATTTTGCTATCAAGCTGCTTTAAAAATGAAGGGCAAGAAAAAGCCCCAGTATATTAAATTAAGGTTGGCTAGGACCAACTCAAAAGGATATAATTCAACGGCAACAAACACATACTTTGTTTCAAAGAAACCAAAGAGTACCCTTGTTTTTTCAAATTGCTGGGTAATTGAAACAGGATCTAAGGTTGTAGTACAAATTAGAGTTACTGGAGGAAGCAAATCTTATACCTCAGATATGAGACAATTTAAAATGTGGACTCCAGGAGGAAACTACCCAGCTGATTTTTCAGATTATATAATTGAAGGAACTTTGTAATTCCCTAAGTGATATAATAAAATAGTTAAACATAAAAAATGTTTAACGAGGAGTACAACTGAAAAATTGAAAAAGATTCTTTCCTACCTACTATTAACCCCAATGATTTCATTGTTAGCATTAGTAACACTTTCTCCAATGCCACCTGCAACTGCGGTAATACAAGAACAGCCATGTAATACATACTCTTGGTCTGGTGAAGATGATACCGCTCATCAAATGATTTTAACAAATCCTTTAACTCTTGGAGATACAACATATGATGTAACATATGTAACTACTAATGGAACTTTAACTTTCGGTACCCCTGATGCTAATTTTAGTTCATACCCACAAACCCCATCTATTTCTTTAGCAGGGTATGACTGGGTAACATTTGGTCAGGGTGCTAGTTTAAGTTATGGTGCTACAAATACAGGATTTTGTGTTGAGTGGAGAGTAAGACCATTCCCTCAAAACACTGGTAATCTTACAATTATTAAACTAACTGTTGATACTTCTAAGCTACCTTCTTGGTCTGGAGTTATTGAAACTACTGGATGGCTTCCAACAGATCTTAGAAGAGGTATTAGGTTTGCACCTGGACAAGATGTAGTTACTATATCAGAAGCTTTTTCAATTAATGGTGGGGTTCCAGTAGAGATGCAAACCTGTTGGGATGGATCTGTTATCCCTCTTACATCAACCTGTCCTGCAGAACCACCACCAGGTCAGTGCTGGGATGGTTCAACTATTCCTTGGAATGGAACCTGCCCACCAATACCACCAGATACACAATGTTGGGATGGATCATGGGTAACTTGGAGTCAAACTTGTCCTCCTCAGCCACCCCCAATAACTTGTTGGGACGGTTCAGTAATTCCCCATGATCAAACTTGTCCCCCAACTCCTCCAGATATCACTTGTTGGAATGGAGAAGTAATTAGCTGGAATGAAGTTTGCCCACAAATGCCACCACCAATTGAATGTTGGGATAGCTCAGAAGTTAATTGGAATGAGCAATGCCCACCAA
>NZ_JBIKSE010000058.1:0-6511 GCF_044348765.1 Arenimonas sp. | reverse complement strand
ATCGGCGTGCAGCGTGAGAAGCCGGCCTGTTCCAGGCCGTCAAGCAATGCAGGAGTGATATCGAAATTGGAAAAGGCTATATCGGTCAGTGCTTTATCAGTCATTTTTGGGTTTCCGCAGCAGCCTTGCCGCTTGCATTGCGCCCCCGGACGGCGCAAACTGCGCTATTAAGAATTCGGGCGATTGGGATTGTATTTACGATGTGCGTCCCTATTCTACCCTAAAGCCCGTGCCGACACGGCCAACCCCCTGCCAGGAGCCCTTCTGTGAGCGATAAAGTCCACCACGTTACCGACGCCAGTTTCGACGCCGACGTCCTGAAATCATCCACTCCCGTCTTAGTGGATTTCTGGGCCGAATGGTGCGGTCCGTGCAAGATGATCGGCCCGCTGGTCGATGACATCGCCGACAGTCACGCCGGCAAAGTGAAAGTGGTCAAGATCAACATCGACCATAATCCGGGCACTCCGCGCCAGTTCGCCGTGCGCGGAATCCCAACCCTGATGCTGTTCAAAGATGGCAAGGTCCAGGCCACTCAGGTCGGTGCGGTCGGCAAAGCGCAGCTGGCCACTTTCGTCGACAGCAACATCTGATTCCCGCACCCGGCCGGTGGCACCTGCACCCGGCCGCTTGCCCTTGGCGGGCAACAATGCTAATTTAATGGCGAACGCGCCACGCGCGGCCTGAATTCTTCTCTCACCCTTCTCCCCTGCTCGCACTCGCGAGGACTCCCCTGTGTCAGAAAACGAAAACATCTCCGGCGATGAGATCGCCAAAAAAACCCGTAAACCGCGAATGACCAAAACTGCCAAGACCAAGAACGACGTTCCGGCGGAGGTCGTGGTACATGTCGATCCCGCACCGCCGCAAGCGCCGGCGGCTCCGGCGGCCAGCGCCAGTGCTGAGGCCCTGTCGCAAGAGCGCCAGAACGGCGATGGCGCCGAAGGACAGGATTTCCGGCAGAGCCGGCACAATCATCCGAACAACAACCGCCGCGACCGCTTCCAGAACCGCAAAGACCGCTTCCAGAACCGCGACCGGCAGCCGCGCGCGGAAGGCGAGGGCAACAACGGCAATTATGAGGAGCGCCCGGCCTACCAGCCGCCGCAGCTGCCGCCGGACTTCCCGAGCTATACGCTGACCGAACTCAAGCGCATGCCGATGCCGAAACTGCTGGAAATGGCCGAGCAACTCAATCTGCATGAAGGCGTGGCGCGCATGCGCCGCCAGGACGTCACCTTCGCGCTCCTGAAAGTGCTCACCCGCCATCCGAACGGCGTGGCCGGCGAAGGCGTACTTGAAATCCTGCCGGACGGATACGGCTTCCTGCGCTCAGCCGATGCCAGCTATCTGGCCGGTCCGGACGACGTGTACATCTCGCCCAGCCAGATCCGCCGCTTCAACCTGCGCACCGGCGATGCCATTACCGGCCGCATCCGCAACCCGAAAGACGGTGAACGCTATGTCGCGCTGAACGTACTCGACACCATCAATGGCGAGCCGCTCGAGCAGTCCAAGAACAAGGTGCTGTTCGAAAATCTGACGCCGCTGTTTCCACGCCGGCGCTTCGTGCTCGAGCGCGGCAACGGATCGACCGAGGACATCACCGGCCGCATCATGGACCTGATGGCGCCGCAGGGCAAGGGCCAGCGCGCGTTGATCGTATCTCCGCCGAAAGCCGGCAAGACCATGATGATGCAGAACATCGCGCAGGCCATCATCAACAACCATCCGGAAGTGCATCTGATCGTGCTGCTGATTGATGAGCGCCCGGAAGAAGTTACCGAAATGCAGCGCACTGTGCGCGGCGAAGTGATCAGCTCGACTTTCGACGAACCAGCCGCGCGCCACGTGCAGGTCGCCGAGATGGTAATCGAGCGCGCCAAGCGCCTAGTCGAACATAAAAAAGACGTAGTAATCATGCTCGATTCGATCACCCGCCTGGCCCGCGCCTACAACATGGTGGTGCCGAGCTCTGGCAAAGTGCTGTCCGGCGGCGTCGACGCCAATGCCCTGCACCGCCCGAAACGCTTCTTCGGCGCCGCCCGCAACGTCGAAGAAGGCGGCTCGCTGACCATCATCGCGACCGCGCTGGTCGATACCGGATCGAAGATGGACGAAGTGATCTACGAGGAATTCAAAGGCACCGGCAACTCGGAAGTGCATTTGGACCGCCGCATTGCCGAGAAGCGCGTGTTCCCGGCCATCAATATTAACCGTTCAGGCACGCGCCGCGAGGATCTGCTGATCGATCCGGACATGCTGCAGAAGATCTGGATCCTGCGCAAACTGCTGCATCCAATGGACGAAATGGCGGCGATGGAGTTCATGCTCGATAAGATGAAGACCACCAAGTCCAACGACGAATTCTTCAGCGCTATGAAGCGCGGCTGATGGAGAAACACAGTGAGCACAAATAACGGACCCCGCCTGAACCTTCTGCAAAGTCTAATTTTCAGCTCGCGCTGGCTGCAGCTACCGCTTTATCTGGGCCTGATCGTCGCCCAGGGCGTGTACGTGTTCCTATTCATGAAGGAGCTCTGGCATCTGGTGCACGGCGCCAGCGGCTTCAACGAACAGTCCATCATGCTGCTGGTGCTCGGACTGATCGATGTGGTGATGATATCCAACCTGCTGGTGATGGTCATCGTCGGCGGTTACGAAACCTTCGTATCGCGGCTCAATCTGCAGGGCCATCCGGACCAGCCGGAATGGCTCAGCCACGTCAACGCCAGTGTGCTGAAAGTGAAACTGGCCATGGCCATCATCGGCATCAGCTCGATCCACCTGCTGAAGACCTTCATCGACATCAGCAATCTCGGCACGGAAGGCTCCAAGTTCACTGAGACCGGCGTGATGTGGCAGACCATCATCCACTGCGTTTTCATTCTCTCGGCCATCGGCATCGCCTACACCGACAGAATGATGGGCGCAGCTGTCGTCAAAAAACACTGAACGCCGCCCCATTCCAGTCTAAGTAGAACGCTTATACTCTACTAAAACCGCCGCCGTGAGGCGGAATATTGGATTTCCATGCATGGCTCCGGTCTGATTGATGTGCTTTGGTTCCTATTGGCTTCGGTGCTGGCGGTTCCGCTGTTCCGACGCTTCGGCCTGAGCGCTGTGCTGGGTTATCTTTTCGTCGGCCTGCTGCTCGGGCCATACGGGTTCGCCGTCATCAGCGATCCGGACAGCACCCTGGCCATTTCCGAACTGGGCGTGGTGATGATGCTGTTCGTGATCGGCCTCGAGCTGTCGCCGCCGCGCCTCTGGCAAATGCGACACCGCATCTTCGTGGCAGGTGGCATTCAGGTGCTGCTCAGTGCCGCCCTGCTGTACGCCGTATTGCTGGTATTCGAACTGCGCTGGCAGAGTGCCGTCATTGTGGCATTGGCTCTGGCATTGTCCTCGACCGCGGTCGTATTGCAGCTGTTGTCTGAACGCAAGCAGTTGAGTTCAGCGCACGGCAAAGCCGCATTCGGCATTCTGCTGTTCCAGGACATTGCGGCAATTCCACTACTGGCCGCCATCCCTCTGCTTGGCCATGCCCAGTCCAAGAGTGAGCACTTCACCGGTGGCATGGCCCTATACGCGATTCTTGTGTTGTTGCTGATGATCCTGCTGGGCCGGCATGTCATGCGCTATCTTTTCCGTGCCGTGGCCTGGACCCAGATGCGTGAAATATTTACCGCCATGGCGCTGCTGTTGGTCATCGGTACCGGCTGGCTAATGCATTCGGTCGGGCTGTCGATGGGCCTGGGGGCATTTGTGGCCGGTGTGCTCATGGCCGATTCCGAATTCCGGCATGAAATCGAGGCGCAGGTCGAGCCATTCAAGGGCTTATTGCTCGGATTATTCTTCATTTCGGTGGGCATGACCGTCAATCTGGCCACCATTGTATCCAGCCCCCTTCTCATCAGCTCAGGCGTTCTGTTTTTGATGGCCATCAAGGCCGGCGTGCTGCTGATGATCGGCAAATGGCAAAGCCGCATCGGCTTGCGTGAATCCGCGCTGCTGGCCGCGACCATGGCGATGGGCGGTGAGTTCGCTTTCGTCGTGTTCGCCGACTCCGTACGTTTCGGCCTGATTGATGCACTGCTGCGCGACCGTCTTGTCGCGATAGTCGGCATTAGCATGGCGTTGACGCCACTGTTGCTTATGGCGATGCAGGCCTACTTCAAGCGTTATCCTATCGAAACCGTCGCTCCGATTTACGATAATATCGAAGACGGGCACCCACGTGTGGTCATTGCTGGTTTCGGGCGCATGGGCCAGATTGTCGGTCGCATGCTTGGCGCCCGAAAAATTTCCTTCATCGCACTTGAAAACAGCGTCAGCCAGGTTGCGCTATCGCGCAAGTTCGGCAGCATGATCTACTTTGGCGACCCGACGCGAATAGAGGTTCTGCAATCTGCGCACATCGCCAGTGCTGAAATGCTGATCATAACCGCGGACGATCCGGAAACGAATCTGAAAATCGCGAGTCTGGCGAAACGGCATTATCCCCACCTGCGCATCATCGCGCGCGCGCGCAACCGCCAGCATGCCTTCCGCCTGATGGACACGGGTGTTGCGGTCATTCGTGAAACCCTGCATTCCAGTGTGGAAATCGGGAAGATGGCATTCATCGGTCTGGGCATCCGCCAGGAACGCGCTGAAGAATACGCCCGGCTTTTCCTCGAGCATGACGAACACATCATGGCCGAGCAATATCTGGCCCATGACGATGAGGCGGCACTGATTGCCAGTGCCGAAGAAGCCTACCGGGAGCTGGAAGCCCTGTTCGATGCGGACCGCAAGGATCGGCCGGACACTGATCAGCCCTGATCTTTCTTGATCAGCAGGCTGGCGATATCGACCCGCTCTGGCCGATCCTGTAACAGGTTGGCGGTTTCTGAAAATCCGCCCATCACTGCGAAATCATAGGCACTGCGCCCGAGGTTGTCACGCAGCTGACGGTCGGCACTGGCACGTAACAAACGCGCAGCCAGCTGGCCGTAGCCACGTGCGGCGGCATGGTGCAGAGGCGTGAATCCGCGCGCATCGAGTGCATCAACCGCTGGTGATTCCTGCAACAGACGATCAAGCGCCGAGAGCACCAGGCCCTCCTTGAGCGTCTGGGATTTCTGCAGGCTGGCACCGCATAACAGATGAAGCACTGTCTGACCGTGCTTGTCTGCGGCATCCCTGGGAATACCCGCGCGCAACAGGATGTCGATCAGCAGTACGGAATCCAACTTCGCTTTTTCCGACACGAGAAACCCTGCGGCGGCGTGCAGGGCGGTCTGCGACTGTGCATCCCGTGCCTGAACATCAGCGCCGTATTCCAGAAGCATCGCCGCATGCTCGGTACTGCCGAGCGCACTGGCCAGATGCAGTGGGGAGAAACCAGCTACCGCCTGGTTGACATCCGCGCCGCCGAACAGCAACTCCTGCAAAACCTCCGTATGGACCTGACTAAGCGCGGCCCAGAGTGCATTGACGCCGCTGCTAGCGGCAATGCCCGCATCCGCGCCGCGTGCCAGCAGAAGACGAGCCAGCGTGGCCTGGCCCTGACCACAGGCATGGATCAGTGCCGTTGAGCCTTTGCTATCAAAAGCATTCACAGACAAACCGAGCTCCAACAGGCGCTTGACCGCTTCGGCATCGCCGACCAGGACCGACGCAGGGACATCCTGGCCATACAAATGCCGACCCGGAAGCTTCCAGTTCGGCCAGGACAGCCAAGCAACCGACGTGGAATTGCCGCTCAGCAGTGCCACGCCAAGCGCGCTTTGACCATCGCGGGCGCGCCGCTCGGGATCAGCGCCCGCGAGAATCAGGGCTTTCAACATGCCGTCACGGCCCAACAGGGCAGCGTGATGGAGTGCCGTCAGCCCGGCATTGTCCGGCGCATTGGTATCGCAACCACACGCCAAAAGGGCCTCGACAATACGCTGCCAACCCAGCCGTACGGCCAATACCAGTGGCGAAGCGCCGCCAAAGGTCCCGAACGGATCGGCGCCCTGTTGCAGCAATTGCAGGGCAGCCTGCTCATCGGTACGCCGATGGAAATCATTGCGCAGACAACATTCCAGATAGGCAGCCAAGGTGCCCGACCCGCTGATTGGTAAAGGCATGGCCATCAGATAGCCGAGTAGTCCGGCAAAATTCTGGGTGTCCGCCATCAGTCGCCTGTATACGGTATGGCCCTGGGCATCCTTGCTGAACAGATTGGTGCCGTGAGCGAGCAGCCACGACACGACCTCACGCCGATCCTGCTGACAAAACGACAATAACAGCTCAGCCAATTCGGTACTTGCTGGCTGTAAACCAGCACTCAGAAGATCTTCGGCGGCGGCGGTATCGCCCGAACCAAGCACGCTAAACAATTGCTGGCTAGCACTGCTGCGACGCTCAGGCAGAGGCGCCTCACTGAAATGTTCCGGCAAGGCATAGGCCGGATCGATGCAGGCTACTGCCGACCAACGCCCGTTGGCCAGAGCGTAATCGAGCGCGCTGCGGCCCTGTG
>NZ_JBIKSE010000057.1:0-6597 GCF_044348765.1 Arenimonas sp. | reverse complement strand
AACCAGATGGGTGTTTCCAATGAAGCCGGACCGGGCGTGGTGCCTGATTCGGTCAAGATCGCCTTTGCTATCGGTGCTTTTGTGTTTCTGGTCAGCATCCTGATTACCGTGTTCACCACCGATGAATACCCGCCGGAGGATATGGTGCGTTTCCGCGAAGAATCGGCCAAGGGCAATCTTTTCGGCGATATCCTGCACTATATCCGGCACATGCCGCCACAGATGCTGAAAATCGGCGTCGTGCAGTTTTTCAGCTGGTTTGCCTTTTTCACCATGTGGTCAATGGCCACACCGGCACTGACCGAGCATGTATTCAAAGCACCCGCACCGGATCCGGCGGCCTTTGATATGGCCATAGCCGCACAGGCACAGGCCTTCCAGAGTGCCAATGCTGCTTTTCAGAACGCCGCCGACCAGGTCGGCTCGGCCATGGGCGTTTACGGCCTGTCCTCGATGGTGGTCGCCCTCTTGCTGAGTTTCTATGCGGCGCGCTTCCGCCTCAACTGCCGTCTGGTGCACTTTCTGTCACTGACCCTCGGCGGCATCGGCTTCCTGTCCATGTTCTACATCACCGATCCGTCACAATTGAAATGGTCGTTCGCGCTGATCGGCGTGGCCTGGGCCAGCATCCTGTCAATGCCGTATGCGCTGCTGTCGCACTCGGTTGATCCGAAGAAAATGGGTGTGATGATGGGCCTGTTCAATATGTTCATCGTGCTGCCGCAGATTGCGGCAGCGCTCGGCGGCGTCAACGCTGCCTACCGACTGATCGGCCCGCAGACCATCAATGCGATGACCGTAGCCGGCCTGTCGCTGCTAATCGGCGGCCTGTTGGTCTATTTCGTGCAGGATGATACCGCTGAAAGCCATGCGGCCCCGGACGGCGGCTACTGAAATGCGTCGCCATCTGCTCACCACTGCACTGCTGCTGTCACTGACCGGCCAGGTCTCGGCCGCCGATTACTACGGTACCCTGGAGCCATTCGCCAAACGTGCGGTGTATTTCCTGATGACCGACCGCTTCGTCAACGGCGATGAAAGCAATGATCAGCGGCTTCAAGGCGGCATCAACAAAACCTTCGACCGGCCGGTGGCCGGCGCGCCGGCCGGCGAGAGCGACAACATCGGCTATCTGGGCGGTGACTTCAAAGGTATCGAAAACAATATCGACTACATCAAGCAAATGGGCTTCGATGCCCTGTGGCTAACGCCGATCGTCGATAATCCCGACGAGGCCTTCACTGGCGGCGATACCGTACAGTGGAAGGGTATGTTTCAGGACAAAGGCAAGACCGGTTACCACGGCTATTGGGGCAGTAATTTCTACCAGCTCGATGAGCATCTGCCCAGTAAAGACCTCGATTTCGGCATGCTCAACCAAAAGCTGTCCGCCCGCGGCATCCATACCGTACTGGACATCGTTGCCAATCATGGCTCACCGGCTTTCAGCATGCCGTCACTCCAACCGAAATTCGGACAAATCTTCGACAAAGATGGCACACTCGTTGCCGATCATCAGAACCTGCCGGCGGCGAAACTCGACCCCGCTGGCAATCCGTTGCATCGCTTCTACAACCCGAAAACCGAAATGGTGCAGCTGTCGGATCTGAATGAAACCAATCCAGCGGTCATGGACTACCTTATCGGTGCCTATCTGCAATGGATCGATGAAGGTGCCGATGCTTTCCGCATCGACACCATCAAGCACATGCCGCTGGCCTTCTGGTCCGAATTCAGCCGACGCATCCGCACCAAGCATCCAGACTTCTTCCTGTTTGCTGAAGCCTTTGACTATGATGCCGGAAAGATTGCACCGTTCTCCTGGGCTGAGAACGGCGGCATCAGCGTCCTGGATTTTCCGTTGAAAGCGAAGCTGGCGGATGCCTTCGGCCGCAAGCAGGCCGGCTTCCAGACCCTGGCCGAGGCCCTGCATCTGGATACAGGCCTGTACCAAAACCCCTACGAGTTGATGAGCTTCTACGACAACCACGACATGCCGCGCCTAGATGCCGAGGATAGCGGGTTCATCGACGCGCATAACTGGCTGTTCACCGCCCGCGGCATTCCCGTGATTTACTATGGGTCGGAAACCGGTTTCATGCGCGGTAAAGCCGAGCACGAAGGCAACCGCAATTACTACGGACAGGCACGCATCGATGCCGGTCTTAAGCATCCGATTTACCAAGATCTGCGCCGCATCGCCCAGGTCCGTCGGGAATCTCCGGCACTGCAGCAGGGCTTACAACTCAACCTTCTGCTCCATGGCGACCGCGCTGCATTCCTGCGCGTATTCCAACACGGTAATATCACGCAGACTGCACTGGTGCTGTTAAACAAAGGGGATAAGCCGGCACGCTTCGACCTCAGTCATCTGTTACAGGCCGGGGAATGGCGTTCCGCCATCAACGGCAACCGCGTGCGCATCGATACCGCCAAACCGCGGCTGAAAACCCAAGTGCCCGCCCATGGTGTGGAAGTCCTGCTGTTCGATGGCGCCATCACGGCGCCGGATCTGATTACGGCACTGGACCGGCTTCAGGCTGGGAAAGCGCGCCGCACGACCGGCGGATGACCAGTTTGGCCGGCAGCATGCTGCTGGTCACCGGCTCGTTGTTGATCTGGTGGATCAAGGTCTTCACCAGCAATTCGCCGGCCTGCTTGGTGTCCTGTAGCACCGTGGTCAACCTGGGTGATACGAAATTGGCCATTGGAATGTTGTCGAAACCGGCTACGGCGATGTCTTCCGGGACTTTCAGGCCACGCTCCTGGATGGCGCGCATAGCACCGATGGCAATCAGATCACTGGCACCGAATACTGCATCGCAGGCCCCGCCCTGCACGAGCAGGGTCTGCATGGCCTCATGGCCGGCCTGCTCGGTGGTGATGGCATCGAGCTGAAGCGCGGGGTCGGGAGCGATGCCGGCCTGAGTCAGCGCTGCCACATAACCGCGGTAGCGTTCGAAGAATTCCGGATAGCGTTCCGAGGCATGGCCGAGGAAGGCGATGTGGCGATGGCCCTGCAGCAGCAGATGCTCGGTCATCTCGCGGCCGGCCAGATAATTGTCGCAGCCGATGGTGATGCCCGGCTGTACCGGTAGCACCGGTCCCCAACGCACGAAATGGGTGCCCTGCTCGACCAGTTTGTTCAGCCGGTGGGCGTAATCCAAATAATCGCCATAACCGAGCAAGATGATGCCGTCGGCTTTGCGGCTATCCTCGAAATCGGCATGCCAGTCATTGGAGGCTTGTTGGAAGGAGATCAGCAGATCGTAGCCGTATTGCGAACAGGCCCGGGTGATTGAACCGATCATCGACAGGAAGAACGGATTGATCTGCGAGTCATCGGAAGTCGGATCCTCGAACAGCAGCACGGCCAGAGTGTCGGAATGCTGCGAGCGCAGGTTGGAGGCATTCTTGTCGACCGTGTAGTGCATTTCCTTGGCGATAGCCTGAATGCGCTTGCGGGTTTCCTCGTTGACCAGCGTGCTGTTGCGCAGGGCGCGCGACACCGTGGATTGGGAAACGCCGGCGCGGTAGGCGATATCGAAGGAAGTGGTTTTGGATTTCATGTGGCGCGACGACCCAGGCAACGGTTTCCAGTATAGCCCATCGCCGACGGTGTTCAGGCTTCCAGGCGCTTGTGCAGGGCCGTGGCAGCGCCGATCAATCCCGGCGCATCATGGGTGATCACGTGCATGGCCACGGACTCCAAGTAGGTCGCGAACCGGCCCTTGGCCAGAAACCGTTCGCGGAATGCGCTGGCACGCAGATAGGGAATGAAGCGCGGAATAATGCCGCCCGCGATGGCGACCGTCTTGGCCCCGTGAATCAGTGCGGCATCGCCGACCACGCTGCCGAAAACGGAACAGAAGCGCGCCAGTGTTCGGCGCGCGATCACGTCATGACCCGCCATCGCCGCCGCCACGATCTCCGCCGGATCGCGCAAGCTGTCGCGGTTGCCAAGTACGGCATCGATGTAGGACAGGCCGGTGCCGCACAGCAGGCGCTCGTTCGAGCAGCGGCCGTGATGGCGGGCGGCGATCCAGTCGGCGATGCGCTGTTCTTCCTCCACCTGCGGCGCAAAGCTGACATGGCCGCCCTCGGTTTCGACCATCTGCCAGCCGCAATCATCATCGCCCACCAGCAAGGCGACACCCAGTCCGGTGCCCGGACCGATGACGGTAATAGGGCCTCGGCGTTGCAGATCCGGACTGCCATGGAGGATGACGCGGTCCTCATCGCCCATGGCCAGCGCGGCCAGCGCGGCGGCTCCGAAATCATTAATGACTACCTGATGCCGGAAGCCGAGTGCAGTCTGCAGCTCGGACTGACTGAAGGCCCAGGCACGGTTAGTCAGGCGGATGTCATCGCCAGTGACCGGGCAAGCTACTGCAAACGCAGCTAATTCCGGCTTAGCACCGACCTGCGTCAGATAGCTTTCCACCGCATGCTGCAAGCTGGCGTAATCAGCGGTCGGTAGCGTTTTTGCTTCACGCAGCACGGGCTGTGGGCCACGGATGTCAGACAGAGCGAAGCGGGCGTTGGTGCCGCCGATATCGGCGACCAGAGCGGTCTTGCGGGGGTCGGTCATGCGGAGATTCCGTCCAAAAAAAAGCCTTTGCCGGCTTGCACCGGCAAAGGCAGTGTACAACAGGTTTAGCGCTTAGAACTTGTAGCTGAAGCCAATCAGGGTGGTGCGGCCGTACTCGAAGTACTGCACCGGACGGGCACCCGGATCACCGGCATCGGAGGTGGTGAACGGCTCATCACCGATGTTGCTCATCTGCAGGAACAGGGTCAGGTTCTCGAAAGTACCTTCACCGAAGCTGTAGTTGATCTGGGCATCCTGCACGGTTTCGGCATTGATGTTGATGTAGGTCAGATCGGCACCGAAACCGCGGGTTTCAGCACGGAACGCCGAACGGTGGCGCTGGCTGAAGCGGATGGAGAAGCCATGGTTTTCGTAATAGGCCGTCACGTTGGACACGTATTTCGACAGGCCCGGCAGCGGTTGGTTGCTACCTGGACCATTCGGCTGAATCTCGCTCTTGGTATCGGAGTAGCTGGCCTGGATACCGAAGCCTTCCAGCGGCTGCCACAGGACGTCCAGGGGGACCGACACGGCCAGTTCGAGGCCCTCCAGCGTTCCGCCTTCGCCATTAGCCGGAGCGTTCAAGATGCCATTGGTAGTCCTGGGGTAATTGACGCCGACGGTCTGACCCGCGCCCGGAGCGGGCAACGGATAGCCGGAGTAATCCCAACGAATCGGCTGATTGTAGATGTAGGACAGCAGATCTTTGTAGAAATACGCGGCACTGACATAGCCTTTGTTTCCGGCATCGGTGGTGAAGTATTTTTCATACGAGAGATCGAAAGCATTGGCCAACCAAGGCTTCAGTTTCGGATTGCCGCCACCGCCGGACCAGACCGGTCCGGTCAAGCCGTTACAGTTGGTCTGGCAGATGCCGATATCCAGATTGGCGCGCATATCGTCCATACGCGGACGGGCCATCTGCTTAGCCGCCGCGAAACGGACATACTGATCGGCCGGCAGACCCAGGCTCAGGTTCAGGCTCGGCAGGAAATCATTGTATGAATCGCCATCGGTAGTGGCGGGGCCGATACCGCTGCCATCGATGTTCATCACGGCGGTCGAGCTCTGGTCAACATTGACGAACTGGAAGCCGACGTTACCGCGCAGGCTCATGTTGTCGCCGATGTCAGTATCGATGTTGGCCTGCACGAAGAAGGTGGAGACCTGTTCATTGACTTCCCAGTTCTTACGGGCGATGTCCGGATGATTTTTGCCAACCAGATTGTAGAACCCGGAATTCAGCAGGGCGCTGGCATCAAAGATGGCCAGGCCGTCAACGCCGCCGAAGCTGAAGCTACCGGTCGTGCCCGGGAACGGTGCGGTGTCCTTAACGCCACCCGGATAAGTGCAGTTTTTGATGCAGAGCTTGTATTCGTCCGAGCTCTTCTGCTTGGTGCGGTCAGTGACGTTGTAACCGAATTCGACGCTGCTCAGGAAGCCTTCATCGAAGGTACGGGTAGCATCCAAACGGACTGCCTGGATGTCATCATTGATCTCAAACGCCTTGTAATAGCCGTCTTGGCCCCAGTTACCGGCGTCAATCAGCTGCAGATTGTTCGGATCGTTGAGATCGGTGCCAAAGGTCAGATTGTAGTATTGGCCACTGGAATCCAGAACCGTTCTAAGCGTGCTGGTACCATTGCCTTTAAGCCCTGCATAGGTTTCCAGAACATCAAAGTTGCGAGTGGCGCTCGATACCGAAAAGTCAGCGGCGATCGACCAGTTGTCATCAATCTTGACCTTGTTGTTCCAGCCCAGCGAGAACAGATCGTCTGCAATGGGGTTGCTGTCCATGCGCAGCACCGGCTTGACATTGGTCCAGGAGCTGTCGGTGATGGTTTTATTGCTATTGACGGTATAACCCGGCTGCAGCACGCCTTGACCCCAGGCAGTACCGTATTCGAGACCGGTCTTGACTTCGGTCTTGTCGAATTTGGAATAGAACAGATCCAGGGTGGTTTCGTAAAATTCTGTCGGCTTGAACTGCACGGTGGTCATCAGGC
>NZ_JBIKSE010000028.1:0-22441 GCF_044348765.1 Arenimonas sp. | reverse complement strand
CATGCCCTGCCCCCTGAATTCAGTGGCCGGGCCGATGATTACATCGACGCAGTCTGCACCTGGATGCCTCAATTGCAGTCCGAGGGATTGATCGATGCTGTCGATGTATTCTGCGAAGGCATCGGCTTCTCACCGTCCCAAAGCGGGCGCGTGTTTGAAACCGCACGTTTGCTCGGTCTGCCGGTAAAAGCCCATGCCGACCAACTCAGCGATCTCGGCGGTGCGGCCTTGGTCGCAGAATTTACCGGCCTATCGGCCGATCATGTCGAATATACAAACGAAGATGCAGTCCGGCAGATGGCCGAAGCCGGAACCGTCGCTGTACTATTGCCGGGAGCATTCCATGTATTACGGGAAACCCAGCCGCCGCCGGTACAAACCTTCCGCCGGCACCGGGTGCCGATGGCTGTAGCGAGCGACTGCAATCCGGGCACAGCGCCCCTGCTTTCGCTGCGTCTGGCGATGGGTCTGGCCTGTACGCATTTCCGCCTGACGCCGGAAGAGGCGTTGCGCGGCACCACGATTCATGCCGCGCGTGCACTCGGTTTGCATGACCGCGGGACGCTGGCCATTGGACAGCGTGCGGATTTCGCACTTTGGGACATCCAGCACCCTGCCGAGCTGTGTTACTGGCTCGGTGGCAGTCTGCTCAGTCACCTACTGCTCTGCGGAACCGAATGCTAGGCGGCTGAGGGCAAAAAAAATGACCCAGCCGGGTCATTTTTTTGATTACGGCAGTCAAGACTTACGCTTTGCTGGCGGCTTTCTTGGCCGGTGCTTTTTTGGCCGGAGCGGCTTTCTTGGCCGGCTCTTTCTTCACGGCAACCTGCACCGCGGCTTTCTTGGCGGTATTGGTACGGGCATTGCCGTAGCTGGAAATATTGCGTTTGCCTTTTGCGGTCTTGCGGTCGCCTTTGCCCATGGTGCGGATTCCTTCGAGTGATGATGTGACAAGGCCACTAGATTACCACTCCGGAGCCCTTGAACCAAGCAATTAGTGCTGATGGCCGCAGCGGGCATCATGCACATGACCATGGGTCAGCCGCAAATTGACCAAATGTGCGATGGCGATCAGAGTGCCGCCGGCAGTCATGACAATCGCATGCCGCAGGAGATCGTGATGGATTTCGGGCCAGAGAATACCAAGCCAGACCAGAACCAGCCCGGGAATCATAAACGCCAAGGCCCGGTAGACCCGATGCCGTTTGTAGCCGATCCATAGGCTGAAGCCGCCCAACAGCGTCGCGAAACAGACGAATGCCCATTCGAAACCAGCCCAGGCCAAGGCACTCAGACCCAAGGCCGGCAATACGGCAATCAGGATTGGGAGCAACGCACAATGGATGGCACACACCACAGAAGCGGTGGACCCGAATTGATCGAGAAAACGCCGGAAACGCATAGTTCGATAGGCCTTGTTGACAGTTTCGTTATATTGTATCATTATTTTTAATTGTTATAAAGTAACTTTTAACATAGGAGCCGGAAAAACCCCATGAAGCCATTACCACTCACCTTGGCCATTGCCAGTCTGCTTGCGCCCAGCGCCGTTATAGCCCAAGACAGCGAATCACAGGAGCATAAAGAAGCCAAAACATTAGATCGCGTGCAAGTCACTGCCTCGCCCTTACGCAATGCAATTGACGATATAGCGCGACCGGTGTCCGTACTGACTGGCGATGACTTGGAAGCCCGGAAAGCAGGTACGCTTGGACAAACTCTGGAGCGCGAAGCTGGTGTGCAATCCAGTTTTTTTGGTGCCGGTGTTGGTCGGCCCATCATCCGTGGGCAAGAGGGCCCAAGGGTCCAGACCTTAAGTGGAGGCATGAGTTCGGCCGATGTATCAGCACTAAGCGCCGATCATGGCGTGAGCATCGAGCCATTCTTGGCTGATCAAATTGAAGTGCTTCGCGGCCCTGCGGTACTGCTGTATGGCTCGGGTGCCATTGCCGGCGCAGTGAATGTGGTTGATGGCCGCATACCCACCGCGCCAATCGGTGAAGACTTCAAAGGCCGCACTGAAATCCGCTATGGTGAAAACAGCGATGAATTGACCCTGATGACCCGTCTTGATGGCGATATTCAGAACAGCAACTTAACCTGGCATTTGGATGCCTTCCGCCGTGATGCAGGTGATTACGGCATCCCCGGGTTTGCCTTACACCAAGACCTGATTGAGGAAGGTTTAGACGAAGGTGAAACACTAGATGAGTTTGCTAAAGGCCGCATGCCAAACTCTTCACTTGAGACACGCGGAGCTGGCGGGGGAGTGAGCTGGTTTGGCCAAAATGTATGGTTTGGTGCGTCACTGAGCCGCTATCAGAGCGATTATGGCATCCCGCCCGGTGCCCATGGGCATCATGAACATCATCATGAACATGAAGAAGGTAGCATCCAGGCGCTGGCTGAGGACGAAGAGGAAGAAGAATTAGTTCGTATCGGTTTAAAGCAAAACCGCATCGACCTCAAAGGCGGTTGGCGCGACATTGGCGCGTTTCGTGAAATCAATATGCGCCACAGCCGCACCGATTATACCCATACCGAATTTGAGGGTGAACAAGTTGGCACGGTATTTGAAAACGACACCAACGAAACGCGCCTTGAGGCGGTACAAAAAACCTGGAATGGGTGGAATGGTGCAATCGGAATGCAATACGGCAACCGCGATTTCAGCGCTGCAGGAGACGAGGCCTTTGTACCCCCCTCTCAGTCGCGCGACTTGGGCTTATTTTTTCTGCAGGAACGCGCTTTCGGGTCATTTAAGCTTGAACTTGGCGTTCGCCACGACCGTATTCGCATTGAAACCGCTTCCGTACCGACACTGGAGTACAGCGCCAACAGCATGGCACTCGGCGGCATTTGGGACGTCTCTGAGAATTGGCACCTAAGTCTGAATTTCGATCGTGCGCAACGCGCGCCCACGCCGGAAGAATTATTATCCGATGGACCGCATATTGCCACTAATACCTATGAAATCGGCGATATCGATTTGACAAAGGAAACGGCAAACAATGCCGAAATCGGACTGCATCTGCATCAAGGCCGCTACCAAGGCAAGTTTTCGCTATACCGTACCCGCTATGATGGTTTCATTTATCTAAGCGCCACTGATACTGAGATTGATGAACTTCCTGTGGCTTTCTGGACTCAGGATGATGCGCTTTTTAAAGGCTGGGAAATTGAAGCCTCGGTTGATCTTGTCGACAACAGTACCGGACTTTGGCGTTTGAGTGGCAGTGCCGATCGCGTTGATGCCCGTCTGACCAATGGCCAGAAACTGCCCCGTATAGCCCCAGCACGCTTTGGTACGGACCTGCTCTGGCAACGTAATGCGTGGTCTGCACGTCTCGGCGCTCAGCGCGTTAGCCGTCAAGACGATGTGGCCGAAGGCGAAGAAGTCACCGATGGCTACACCTTGATCAATGCCAACCTCACCTACCATTGGGATCTGGGTGGTAATGACTTTGAAGTTTTTCTTGATGGCCGCAATTTAAGCAATCAGGAAGCACGCGTGCACACCTCGTTCCTCAAGGAAATTGCGCCCCTGCCCGGCAGAGCCTTCAGCGCTGGATTCCGGATCCTATTCTAAGCACACCATCCTGCTTACCGAGCCCCGCTACTTGCGGGGCTTTTTTTTGAAAGCCGTAGGTATGAGACAATAGTGCATGCCCATGTCACTTAGAGGTGCTGGAATGAGCCAATACAGCCTGTATATCGCCAACCGCAACTATTCCTCCTGGTCGCTACGCCCCTGGCTGCTGATGACCGAACTTAAAATCCCGTTCACCGAGATCCTGGTGCCCTTCGAGGCGTCCAATCATGCCAATTTCAGCCGGTTTTCGCCGAATGCTCAGGTGCCCTGCTTACATGATGGCGACACGGTCATCTGGGACTCGCTGGCCATCGTCGAATATCTTGCCGAATCGCATGCCGGTGTCTGGCCAAAACAGCGCGTCGCGCGGGCCTGGGCGCGCTCGGCGTCAGCGGAAATGCATTCGGGATTCAGTGCCCTGCGCAACCAGTGTTCGATGAACTGTGGACTGCGTCTGCAACTACACGCCTTGAAACCGGATCTGATGGCGGACCTTGCCCGCCTTGACGCGCTCTGGCAGGACGGATTGACCCGCTTCGGCGGACCGTTTCTGGCCGGTTCGGATTTCAGTGCCGTGGATGCCTTTTATGCACCGGTGGCCTTCCGCATCCAGAGTTACGGCCTGCCCCTGAGCGAAGCGTCATTGGCCTATGCGCAGCACCTGCTGGCACTGGTCGGCATGCGCGACTGGTACGACAAGGCGCTGCAGGAACCCTGGCGTGAAACCGGGCACGAGCTGGAGACCCTTGCCCGGGCAGAACTGCTGGCCGATTTCAGGTGCACCCCCTAGCCAATCCGATGCAAAACCCGCGGTTTTGCGCTAAGGTAAACACGTTCAACCCCTACTCTGGAGCAAAACGTGGAAGATAATACAACTAAAAATCAACATAACTGGGCCGGAGGCGTGCATGTCGCCGCGTTCGTTCTGGCCCTGTTGACCTCGTGGTCAGCAGGTGTCGGCGGCATGATCGCCGCGTTCGTGGTTTGGCTCATCAAGAAAGACGATTCGGCATTCATCCGCACCCATGCCACTGAAGCCTTTAATTTCAACTTCAGCATGTTCCTGTACACCCTGATTGCGGTGTTCCTGACGGTCATGACCCTAGGTATCGGCCTGATTTTCGTCATCCCGGCAGCGTTGCTTCTGGCTGTGGTGTGGATCTGGTGCACGATCAAGGCCACTATGGCCGGGTTCAACGGCCAGGAGTACCGTTATCCGTTCACCCTGCGTCTGTTGAACTGATTACGGCCTTCTCCCGCATAAAAAACGCCGGCACAAGCCGGCGTTTTTTATGCGGGAAAATCGGAAGCCTGGCAATTACGGCATAGGCCATGTACTTCGAGAACCTGAGCCCCCGGTGCAAAGCCAAGCGCCTGTGCTTTGGCATCGAGCGATCTGGCGATGGATTCATCTTCCAGTTCAATAGCCGTCTGGCAACGGTCGCAGATCAGGAACGGGACGGTATGACGGATGCTGGGATGATGACAAGCCACGAAGGCATTGATGGATGCCAGCCTGTGAATGAAGCCATGAGTGATCAGGAAATCAAGTGCGCGGTAGACGGTCGGTGGCGCATTGGCGCCGACCTCAGAGCGCATCTGTTCCAGCAGATCATAGGCTTTGACCGGTTTGCCGCTTTGGGCTATCAGACGCAAAACCTGCTCGCGAATCGGCGTCAGCCGCAGGCCGCGTTCGGCACTGACGGCTTTCACTGCCTCCAAATATGCACCGGCATCATGCACATGATGGTGCGGATGGGTGCAGGCCGGTACACCCGGGCTCATTGCGGCAGCGCTCCGATGGCTTTGTGCAGACGGTCGAGCGCCACACCCCGGCCGCAGAGATAAACGGTGTGGTCGATCGATGGCGACGCGGTTGAACCGGTGATGGCAACACGGATGGCCGGACCGACTTTACCCATAGCCAGATTCAGTTCCGCCAACGTATCAGCAAAGGCCTGATGCACGCCGGCAAGCGTCCAATCGGGCAAGGCTTCCAGCTTACCGGTGAAAACATGCAAGGGCTGACGTACAGCAGCAGTGAGCTGTTTGCCCGCAGCTACAGCGTCGATATCGGCCACGCTCAGCGGACAGTACCAGCACTTAGCCTTCTCGGCCATTTCTTTCAGGGTGTGCACACGGTCTCGCAGCGCCACAACCACCTCGGCCGGATCAGGGCCCTTGACCAGATCATAGCCTGCATTCTGCAGATGCCAGACCAGATGTTTAGCCACATCCGCGGGCGCATCGGTTTTCAGATAATGCTGGTTGATCCAGTTCAATTTCGCGGGATCAAGACGCGAGGCCTTGGCATTGACATCTTCAATTTTGAACAGCTCGAACATCTCGCCGCGGCTGAAGATTTCCTGGTCGCCATGAGACCAGCCCAACCGAACCAGATAGTTCAGCAGGGCATGCGGGAGGTAACCATCATCACGGTACTGCATGACATTGGCGGCACCGTGGCGCTTCGATAGTTTGGCACCTTCCGGATCGAGAATCATCGGCATGTGTGCGAAGCGTGGCATGAAATCGCCGAGGGCTTTATAGATGTTGATCTGACGCGGGGTATTGTTGACGTGATCATCGCCACGGATGACGTCGGTGATTCCCATATCGAGATCATCGACCACGACCGCGAAGTTATAGGTGGCATAACCATCGGAACGAAAAATCACCAGATCATCGAGTTCACTGTTGGAAAATTCGATACGGCCCTTGATGCTATCGTCCCAGGTCACGCTGCCTTCCTGTGGATTACGGAAGCGGATAACGCGGTTTGGATCCTCGCGGAAGGGCGCATTGGCATCACGATAAGCCCCGTTATAGCGCGGTTTTTCATTGCTCTCCAGCGCTTCATTGCGCATGACTTCAAGCTCATCCTTGCTTTCATAGGCGTAATAAGCCTTGCCTTCTGCGACCAGCTGCTCAGCCACTTGCTTGTAACGATCCAGACGATCGGTCTGGTAAATCGGACCCTCGTTGTATTCCAGCCCAAGCCAGTCCATTGCGTGCAGGATGGCATCGACCGCCGCCTGCGTCGAGCGCTCACGGTCGGTATCCTCTATACGCAGCACGAACACACCGTTGCGACGGCGCGCTTCGAGATAACAATACAACGCGGTACGGGCGCCGCCGATATGCAGGAAACCGGTAGGACTCGGAGCGAAGCGGGTACGGCAGGTCATAGGATAGCCATAGGAAAATTCATCCTAATTTTAACGGATTCAGGCTCCGGCGTCAGAAATGCCGGCAGCCAAACAAGGCAAAGACCGCCCGGAACAGCTATCACTTCCGGAAAATCAAGGCTTAACTTGACTTTATGAAGGCGCTGCAGGCACTGTCTGATGCTTTTATGGCATAGTGTTGGCTGAAATCGCTGCAATGGAACATCTGCACATGCCTGTATCTCGCCCTCCAGAACCCGCCATGGCAGTATGCCGGCCCCACATCCCGGCGATTCAGGCGTGAGCCACGTAAATGTGCGGATGGCTACGCCTACCGACCTGCGTGAATTGGCCGAGCTTTTCGACGGATACCGTCAGTTTTACCGGCAACCGGCCGACCTCGAGCGTGCCCGTGATTTTATCGAAGAACGTCTGACGCGCAACGATTCTTGGATTCTGGTGGCACAGCGTGGCGATGCCTTGGTCGGGTTCAGCCAGCTTTATCCGAGTTTCAGCTCCACCCATACCAGCCGAATCGCCATTCTGAATGACCTGTTTGTGGCTGCCCCGGGTCGCCGCTCCGGCGTGGCGACAGCACTGCTGTTGGCCTCGCAGGATCTTGGCCGTAAACTCGGGCTCAGCACCCTGGAACTTTCAACCGCCATTGACAATGCCGGTGCACAGGCGCTCTATGAGAAATACGGCTGGGTCCGGGATACCGAGTTCCATGTGTTCACCCGCTCGCTCACGGACTGACATATGAAGAAATGGCTTCTGATCGCTTTGTTCGGGCTCGGGCTTTTCGCCCTCGGCCGGTACGGTGCGACCGATTCCCTGCAGTCCTCCGGCCCGATTACCACTGCCGTCGAAAGCACCGAAAGCATGCCCAATGGCGGTGGCGCCGACGGCATCGCCGAGGCCTATTCCCGACGGCTTCAGGATGTGCCGGTACAGGCCGAGGGCCGCGTCGTGAAAGTGCTTCCCGATGACACCCAGGGCAGCCGGCACCAGCGTTTCCTGCTCGATACCGGCCATGGCCATACCGTGCTGATCGCGCACAACATCGATCTTGCGCCCCGTATTGACGGCCTTGAACGCGGAGACCGAATCGTCTTCAAAGGTGAATATGTCTGGAACGACAAAGGCGGCATCGTGCACTGGACGCATCATGATCCGAACCGACGCCACCCTGGTGGCTGGCTGAGGCATAACGGGCGGACCTACCAGTAAGCCCGGAGTTGTCGCAATGCTTTAAACTAGACTCATGAAACTCTATTTGCGAATCACCGCCACCCTTCTTCTGGTCAGCGCCTGCGGAAAACAGCCGTCCCAAGTCAGCCAAGAAGTTGCCATACCCAGCGTCGAAACTGCTGGCGAACGCGATATCCAGGAAGTGTCGATTGTCGATTACCCGCGCGTCGTGCTCAGCACCGATGCCGGCAATGTCGTAATCGAACTGTATGAAGACAAGGCTCCGCTGACAGTGCGACATTTCATGAGTTATGTCGAAGCCAATCATTACGACAATACCGTCTTTCACCGAGTGATCGGCAATCTTCTGGTACAGGGTGGCGCCTACACTGCCGACTACCGTTTGAAGCCGGACCGCGGACTCATCCGCAGTGAATCCAACAACGGTCTACGTAACCTGCGCGGCACGGTGGCCGCAGCCCGTCGCGCCAATGAACCGGATTCCGCGGGTGCACAGTTTTTCATCAATGTGGTCGACAATCCGCAATTCGATTTCGTCGCAACTACCGATGCCCAGAGCCAGGGCTATACCGTATTCGGTCGTGTGGTCGAAGGCATGGAGGTGATTGATGGATTGCGCGCCGTCAAAGTCGCCCCCCGTGCCGGCATCGGTGATGCTACCCCGATAAAACCGATCATCATTCGACAGATTCGGTCTGCAGAGACGCCGTGAGCCAGATATTCATTTCCGATCTGCACCTGGATGACGCCCGTCCGGAGACGACGGCCCAATTCATCGATTTACTGGCACAAGACTGCCGCAGCATCGAGGCTCTGTTCATTCTTGGCGATCTCTATGAAGCCTGGATTGGTGATGACGATGACAGCGTTCTGGCGCAACAGACCCAGAATGCCCTCGCCGCTTGCCGCGCTAGCGGAACCCGTATTTACGTGCAACGCGGCAACCGTGATTTCCTGCTCGGCCCCATGTTCGCCAAACGCGTCGGCGCCCAATTACTGCCGGATTTTGCCGTCATTTCCTGTGCCGGTACGCCCACCCTTCTGATGCATGGCGATCTGCTCTGTACCGAGGACCATGAATACCTTGCTTTCCGTAATCAGGTCCGTAATGCCGACTGGCAACAGCAGTTTCTGTCACAACCTCTGGCTGCGCGGCGCGCTTTTGCCGAGCAAGCCCGGCAGTCGAGTCAAAACAGGCAGCAAGGTCTGAAAGACGCCCAGCAACTGGAAGTCATTACTGATGTGGCACAGGATGCAGTGCTGGCCACAATGCGTCATTATGGCGTCACTCGGCTGATTCACGGACACACGCACCGACCAGGGCGGCATACGCTTGAGCTCGATGGCTTGCCTGCCGAACGGATTGTACTGGGCGACTGGTATACCCAGAGCTCACATCTCGCCAGCAACGGCAACACACTCAGATTGCATCATTCGCCAGCGCCGTGATGCCGAGCATCTCGGCGGGCGTAAATCCGGCAAGCTGCCGAGCATTGTCGTTGTAAGGCCCTCGCAAAGCGCCCCGTCCGACATCTCTGAGCAAATCGAGGAAGGTGCTTTCCGGATCGCAGGCCCGCTCCCGGCAACAGTAGTTGAACCAATGCGTACCGATCGCGACATGACTAACTTCCTCATGCAGGATGATTTCCAATATCCGTACCGACTCCGCATCGCCGACCTGGGTAAGCTTGGCGATCATACCCGGCGTCACATCCAATCCGCGTGCTTCAAGCAGACGCGGCACCAGAGCCATGCGTGCAAGGCAGTCATGACGGGTGCGCAGCGCCATCTCCCAGAGGCCATCATGCGCAGCAAAATCACCATAGCTGAACCCGACTGCGGCAAGTCGTTCCTGCAGTAACCGGAAATGCCTTGCTTCATCCGTGGCTACATGGATCCAATCCGCATAGAATCCGTTTGGCATATTCGGAAACCGTTGGACGGCATCGCAAGCAAGATCAATGGCATTGAATTCGATATGGGCGATGGCATGCAGCAGCGCAGCCCGGCCTTCATTCTGGAGCAAGCTACGCTTGGGCAGTGCCTTGGGCGGAACCAGCTGCGGCTTATAAGGGCGACCCGGTAGGATTACATCGACGCCTTGGCACGCGACATCGATGTCGTAACCGGCCTCTGCGATTGCGGCCAAGGCATCCACTGCCGATAGTTTGGACGCTACCGAATCCGCCATCAGCACGTCACGGGCCAAAAGGCGCGGATCGGACACCATGCGAGTTAGACGGATTTTGCTTTTGCAGCGTCGCTGCGGGCGTGCTCCAGCTTCTCAAAATAACCGGGCTCGATACCGGTGATGTATTCGCCAGTGAAGCAGGACGAATCGAAATACGCCACCTTGCGTTTCGGTCCTGAAACAGCATCCTCAAGATCGGCGATATCCTGGTAAATCAGCCAGTCGCAGCCGAGCAACTGCTGGATTTCGACTTCAGTACGTCCATGCGCGACGAGTTCAGAAGCGGCCGGCATATCGATGCCGTAGACGTTGGGATAACGCACCGGCGGTGCCGCCGAGGCCAGATAAACCTTACGGGCACCGGCTTCGCGCGCCATTTGCACGATCTGCTGCGATGTCGTGCCGCGCACGATGGAGTCATCGACCAGGAGCACCACACGGTCTTTGAACTCCAGCGGAATTGGATTGAGCTTGCGCTTGACCGACTGCACGCGTTGACTCTGGCCGGGCATGATGAAGGTGCGGCCGATATAACGGTTCTTGATGAAGCCTTCGCGGTACTTCACGCCCAGCAAGCTGGCGATTTCCAGCGCAGCATCCCGCGAGGTATCTGGAATTGGAATGACGGTATCAATATCGTGATTCGGACGCAGGCGCAGGATTTTCTCACCGAGTTTGACACCCATGCGCATGCGTGCTTTATGCACGGAAATATCATCCATCATAGAATCGGGGCGGGCGAAATAGACGAATTCAAAGATACACGGCGTGTGTTTGTGCCCGGGCGCTACCTGATGAGTAAACAACTTGCCATCATCAGTAATCACGACCGCTTCGCCGGGCGCGATATCGCGCAGACGGGTGAAGCCGAGGATATCGAGCGCGACCGATTCAGACGCCACTGCATATTCGTCGGTCAGCAGTGTTTCGCGCTTGCCGAGTACTAGCGGACGGATACCGTTGGGATCGCGGAACGCCAATAGTCCCAGGCCCATGACCGTCGCTACCACTGCATAGCCACCGGAAACACGTCGGTGCACGCCCTCCACCGCTTTCAGCGCCGCTTGGGGGCTCAATGGCCCCTGTTCGAGTAATTCATGGGCGAGCACATTCAGCAGCACTTCCGAATCGGACTGGGTATTGATATGACGGTGATCCTGATCGGAGACCTCCCGGCGCAGGGTTTCGGTATTGGTCAGATTTCCGTTATGTGCCAGCGAAAGACCGAACGGAGCGTTGGCATAAAACGGCTGGGCTTCATCACTTCCCGAGGATCCGGCAGTTGGGTAACGGCAGTGGCCGATACCGACATGGCCGCGCAGGCGAGCCATCTGCTGCGGTCCGAACACGTCACTGACCAGCCCATTGCCCTTGTGCAGATTGATGCGCTGACCGGATACGGTAGCGATGCCGGCTGCGTCCTGCCCCCGGTGCTGCAGCACGGTGAGTCCGTCATACAGCGCCGCAGCAACATCCGTGGTACCGACAATTCCAAGTATTCCGCACATAAAAAACCTTTTAGGGATGCTTGACTACGATGCCATCGATGCCAGTTTTCTGCTTGACCGATGCCAACAGGGTCGTAGCAGCCTCTCGGCTGTGTTCCGGACCGATGCGGACGCGGTAACGCCGGCCGGATTCGGTGTCGACCGGCTGGATGTAACTGCTGAATCCGGCGGCACGCGCTTTGTCGCGCAGCGCCTGTGCGGCCTGTTCATTTGCCGGCGCGCCAATCTGGACGGCGAAGCCTTTGGCGTCAATGGCAGGCTCCGGCTTCACCGCCTTCTTCAAAGGCGCCGGCGCGCTGGCCGGCTTAGTCGCGGCTGCAACAACCGGAGCACTTGCCACGAGGCTATCATTTGCTTTAGCTGGCGCGGAGGACTGAATGGGCCCGGATGCGGATCCGGTTTGGCCAACAGCCACGGCATCCATGGCCACTACCTTCCCGCCGGAAACCACCGCCGTGCTACGCAGACGTGCCGCCTCGGCCAGATCCCGGCTGACATAGGGTCCGATGCGGATCCGAAAACGCTGGCCATTACTCTGGATGATCGGCGCCAGCCGCTGCGCCTTCAGGCCTTCGGCAATGGCTTTGGCTTGGATTTCATCGCTAGCGGTAATGACCACGGCATACTGACCGGCAGCCACAACGGCGTCATCAACGACGGGAATCGGCTCAAGGTCGGGCAACTCCGGCTGTTCCGCCGGAACGGCAGCTGCCGGTTGATCGAGAGGGATCTCAATGGTCTTGATGCCATTGACATCGGGCTCATCGGGAATCTTCAGTGAAACATCAGCACTGTCCGGATCGCGCACATCGGGGCTTCTGAGCAGCATCGGAACAAAGATGAGTGCAAGTGCCGCCAGGACGACGGCGCCAATCAGGCGTTGCTTCAACGGTGTTTCCATGTGAACCTCCGATGCAAGCACCAATTATACTCCGACTACCTCCGGCTGCGGGAGACGCATCACGGCTTCCAGGGTATGAAACGAGCCGAACACCAGAATGCGCTGTCCGACGTGATCAGACAATGCCGTGGCATAGGCACTGGCCACATCGGCATGAATGCGGTAGGCGGCCGCAGACAATACTGTTGAGAGTGGCTGCTGCCAGTCCTGGGCCGACATTGCCCGGTCTGCCGGCTGACTCAAAACGGCCACATGCCAAAAGTCGATATGCGGTGCAAGCTGAGCCAGCATGCCTGCGATATCCTTGTCTTTCAGGGCGCTGAACACCGCTATGGTCGGCTTCGGGTCCATCTGCAACCAGGTCACCAGTTGCGCAACCGATTGCGGATTATGGGCAACATCCAGAATGACCTCCGGATCAGTCCGCCAGCGCTGTAAACGGCCAGTCACTGTGGTTGCGGCCACGCCCTGTGCCCAGGCCGTATCGGCGATGTTCAAGGATGAGGCACGCAAGGCCGCGATGGCGCAGGCCGCATTCTGGATTTGTGCAGGAGCCTGCAACTGCGGATATGGCAGATCCAGACTGAACCCGGGTTCGCGCCAGACCCAATGTGAATCGAAACGGTCGATCAGATAATCACTGTAGGCACGGATGCAGTAAACACCGCTTTCATAGGCATGGCGCAGTACCGAAGAGGGCGGATCTTTTTCACCCAGAATGCAAGGGCGAGCGGCACGCATGATGCCGGCTTTCTCGAGCCCAATGCTTTCACGGTCATTGCCCAGATAGGCCTGATGATCCAAATCGACGGTGGTAATCACTGAGACATCGGCATCAATGAGGTTGACCGCATCCAGACGGCCGCCCAGACCGACCTCGAGTATCGCTAGATCCAACCCGGCGCGGGCAAACAGAAACAGGGCCGCCAAGGTACCGAACTCGAAATACGTCAGGGGAACTTCCGCCCGCGCCGTCTCGATGGCTTCGAAGGCAGCGACCAGGTCGGCATCGGGAACCTCAATACCCTCGATACGGATACGTTCGTTGTAGCGCAGAAAATGCGGTGACGTGAAGGCCCCGACTCGGTATCCCGATGCCTGCGCAATCGCTTCGATATAGGCCACCGTGGAGCCCTTGCCGTTAGTACCGCCAACGGTAATGACCGGACACGGCAAGCTCAGCAGCTGCAAGCGTTCCGCCACGGCACGCACACGCTCCAGGCCCATCGCGATGGCCTGCGGATGGGTGCCGAGCTGATAGGTCAGCCATTGATCGAGCGAACATTTCATCACAGTGCGCGGTGCAGGGCCTCGCCGAACAGGGGCGTATGGTGTTGGCAGTCATTCAAGCGCACCACGGCCAGATTGTCCACATCATCGCCTTCCAGCAGGTTGAGCGTGGTCGGCGCCTGCCGGAACGACCAAAGGCGGTCGAGGCCCAGACCGAGAATGCGGCACAACAGGACGCGGTTGACCGCATCATGCGCGACAACCAGCAGCGTGTCATCCTTGCCGAGGCCGTCACAGGCGGCAGAAAGGCCTTCCCAAGCGCGGTCCAGCACCTGCTGCAGATTCTCGCCCTGCGGCATCTGCACGGTCTGCGGCGCATCCCGCCAGGCCTGGAACGTCATAGGATCACGCTCGGCAATCTCCTGTGCCAGCAAGCCTTCCCAATCGCCATGCGCGATTTCCTGCAGCCGCAGATCGATCTGAAGCATATGTTTCCGGCTCTTTCCTAAAGCCGCCTCGGCGGTGCTATGCGCACGTGCCAGCTGTGAACTGACTGCGCGGGTGATGGGCACATCACGCAGACGCTCACCGAGCTTGGCGGCCTGAGCTTCACCGGTTTCCGAAAGCGGGATATCGATCTGACCTTGGTATCGGCCGGCGGCATTCCAGGCGGTTTCGCCATGACGGGCAAGAATGATCTTCATCAGAGCAGCCTCAAAACATTTCCAAGGATACGATGCCTGGGATAGTACGCAATCCGGCGACTTGCGCCTGCGATACTTCACGGTCCACCGTAATTGCGGCGAGGGCATGGCCATCACCGGTAGCGCCGAGCGAGAAGTTGATGATGTTGATGCCGGCCGCGCCCAAATTCGAACCCAGCAGTCCGATCACGCCCGGCCGGTCTTCATTCTTCATCAGCAGGATATGCGCACCCGGGTCGAAATCGAGTTCGACACCATCCAGACGCACCACACGCGGACCCCGGTGCAAGGTGGCTTCAATACTGCGGCGCCCTTGCTCACCAGCCACTTCAATACGCAGCAGACGATCGAATCCATCGCCATCACCGCCGAGGGTCTCTGAAACCTGCAGACCCCGCGCGGCAGCCTCGGTCAAGGCATTGACAGGTGTCACCCGGCCGGAAGCGGAACCCAGCATCGACGCCACCAACAGACGGCTGAGCGGACGCGTATCCAAGGCCTCGGTCCGGCCGGCGTAGGTGATATGCAGACTGCTGGCGGCCGGCACCAGTCGGCTGGCTAGTTTACCGAGTTCGGTCATCAAGGGCATCCACGGACCGACTTCCTTGGCAGCTTCGGCGCTGAGCGGCGGCAGATTGACGCAGCCGGCCACCGCACCGGTTTTCAGGAAGTCGATCATCTGCCGGGCCAGAATGGTACTGACCGCCTGCTGGGCCTCCGAGGTGGAAGCTCCCAGATGCGGAGTCAGAATAAGCTTCGGATGCGCACGCAGTGGTGAATCCTTCTGCAGCGGCTCGGTCACGAAGGTATCGAGTGCGGCACCGGCCAGATGGCCCTCGTCCAGTACTTTGAGCAGCGCCTCTTCATCCACCAATCCGCCGCGCGCGGCATTGATCAAGTAAGCGCCTTTGCGCATCTTGCGCATCTGGGCTTCACCGATGAGGTTGGTGGTTTCCTTGGTACGCGGAATGTGCAGCGTAATGATGTCGGCCCAGGCCAGCAATTCATCCAGCGTCTTCATCGGCACGCTCATGCGGCCGGAGGCGGATGCGGGCAGGAACGGGTCATAGGCGGCGACCTCCATGCCAATGCCTGCGGCCTTGCGGGCCACGGTCGCGCCGATACGGCCCAGACCGATGACTCCCAGACGTTTGCCCTCGAGTTCGAATCCGGTCAAGCCGTTTTTCGGCCATTCACCGGCTTTCATGCCGGCATCGGCTCTCGGCACATGGCGCGCCATTGAAAACAGCAGCGAAACCGCGTGTTCGGCAGCGGCCAAGGTATTGCCGTCCGGGGCGTTCATGACCGCGATACCACGGGCCGTGGCGGCCTCGACATCGATGGTATCGACACCGGCACCGGCACGGCCGATGACTTTCAGATGACCCGCCTTTGCAAGGGATTCGGCAGTAATCAGGGTTGCCGAACGCACCATGATGCCGTCGAACTGCTGCAGTTTTTCAGCCAATACGGCCGGGTCTTTGATGGGGTCGCTGGTTTCAACGGTGAAACCGGCTTCTCTGAACAGGTTCAGGCCATCGGCATGGATGCCGTCACAAGCAAGGATTTTCATGGGAGCTCCAAGTGGGTAGATTCAAGGCGGAAAACTGCGCGCCAGAACCCCATGCGTGGAGTCGGAAAAAGAATAACGATGTATACGGGCTACGGTGGTCGCCAGAAGCAACCACAGAGGCCAGGAGACGGGGCGTCATACGCATGGGAGTCCTGTACCAATTCAACGTTAGACTAACAGACCGCCACTGCAACTTGCAAGTCTATATTCAGGACCGATCGTCTTTAGTGCATTTGAATCCCAATCTGCACGCAGCATATCGACGAACTTCAACACCATCGAATGGAGGCGCCGATGCAACAGCATGCAGGCATCAACGCGGCGACGCCTTGGTCACTGAGACCGACAAAAAAGTATCAATCTGGTAATTGATTTTGTTTTACCGGAAAACCACGCTTCGGCGGGGTTTTTCTTTACACCGCGATTGCAGAGCCGGTACAATGCGCCGATGCCGAATATCATGCCCGGACAACGCTGGATCTCGAGCGCCGAACCCGAATTGGGACTGGGTACGATTCTCAGGGCAGACGCCCGGCAATCCGACATCATCTTTACCGGCTGCGGCGAACTCAAGCATTTCACCCACGCCTCTTCGCCGCTGCTGCGCGTGCGCTTCGAACCCGGCGACTGCCTGTTCATGAATGGCTCCGTATGCACCGTCGACGCAGTGAACGAAGACGCCGGCGGCACGTTGAATTACCGCTGCGGCGCGGAAATACTGCATGAAGGCAGCATCGATCCCGAGCAGCAGCATCTACCGGCAACACTGCGCCTGCTGGTCGGCCAGTATGATGCCGCCTACCTGTTTGAACTACGCCGCCGCGCCCTGCAAGCCGGGCTTCTGGACCAGGGGAGCTTCGAGCTGTTCGCCATGGCGCTGCTCGACCACTACGGTTGCCGGTTCACGCCGGTCTCGGAACATGTCTTTCTGCTCGATGCCGAAGCTTCGGAGCTTGAGCCTGAATTTGACAAAAACACGCCCTGCCGATTCGGCAACGATGAAAACATCGATGAAGGACATTCCATCCATGGCGGCCACCCGCTCATGCAGATCGCGCTTGAACGCTTTCTGCAGAGCCGTGCCGGCAGTGCCGGATTCCTGATTGATGACACTCTGTCCGCACGCAGTGCCGTGCTGGAGACCGTATTCCGATCGGCTGATGGAGCCGTGCGCTTGATGGCTCTCGATGCACGCGGCAACCATTTGCCGGCATTCACCCCAAGCGAGCAGGCCGTATTCCGCTCGCGGGACAGCCAAATCGATTTAAAGCCGTTTATGCGCAGCTTGACTCAGATTTATCCCATGCTGCTGGAAGCCAGTCTGCAGCATGCCGTGGAAACGGATGCCGGTAAACTCGAGGCCTTGCGATTGGTGGTGGGCGCCGAATTCGCCTTGTTCGGAAAGAAGAGCCGCTAAACGCCCCAGGGACCTTTGCGTTTCCGGGTAAATGGTGCCTGTCCGCTCCAATAACGGATCAACAGCCAGCCGAACAACATGCCACCGAGATGAGCGAAGTGGGCAATTCCGCCAGCCGTGCCGGTCACCCCCATAAGCAATGACAGCGCACCGAAAACGATGGCCAGCGTGCGTGCCGACATCGGAATCGGCGGAATCAGCAGCATCACACGCTCACGCGGAAATAGCATACCGTAGGCCAACAACAGTCCGTAAACTCCACCGGAGGCACCGATAGTCGGTCCCGCCGTTTCCGGCATCCAAGTCATGAACGCCAGTTGGCAGATTCCGGCGCCGATGACACAGACCAGAAAGAACGTCAGGTAACGGCGTCCGCCCCATACTTCTTCCAGCCGCCCGCCGAACTGGTACAGCGCAATGCCGTTGAAAAAAAGATGGCCAAATCCACTCGAATCATGCATGAAACCATACGTCAACAGTTGCCAGGGCTGAAAACCCATGCTGACCGGCAGGCCATCGCTACCGGTGCCGACGAAAACATCGGCGAATGGCCAAAGCATGAACGGCATCAGCGCATCGCCGAGGAACTGCTGCGCCAAATAGACCAGGGCGATAATCCAAAGCAGATTGCGGGTCACTTTCGGTAAATGCATGGCCGTCACTTCAAAGGGGATGCCTCATGATACCCGATTGGCTCATTCCGGCGCCCACAGCAAGGTATCCAGATCGAGTCCGCGCTTGGATATTTTCACCCGACCGGCCTCCACGGGCACACCCTCGGCACGCAAGCGGCGCGATTGCTCGAGGAACATCGGCGAGCCCTCGGGAAATGCGATTTGGCCGGAGGCACGCAATACCCGGTGCCAGGGCAGACCGGCGTCTTCGGACTCTGAAAGGATGCGGGCTACCAGACGGGCGCGCCCTGGAAATCCGGCTTTGACCGCAACGGCGCCATAGGAACACACACTGCCGGCTGGCAGGGCGCGGATGACCGCGTGAATACGTTCTTGCTTAAATTCAGACACCGCCATGGCAGGCTCCTGAACACGGGATTAACTGTTGATATTCTAGGGCAACTGTAAACGAATATTACAGTTCAGTGACATGCCTGCGACAGGCCGTACCGCCATAAGGTATGCTATCTCTTGGATCCGGAATCGTTAGATATCCATGTTTGAAATCACCCTCGTCATCCTGCTGGTCCTGCTGAACGGCTTTTTTGCCCTCTCAGAAATGGCCGTGGTGACTTCCCGCAAATCCCGCTTGAAGCAGCTGGCGCAGGAATCCAAGCGCGCCCGCGCGGCCTTGGAGCTCTCGGAACACCCCGAAAGCTTCCTTTCTGCGGTTCAGGTCTGGATCACCTTACTAGGACTGTTGACCGGTTACTTCGGCGGTGAATCCCTGGCGGACAGGATCCAACCCGCGCTAGCACACATCCCAGTGCTCGGTCCCTATTCCGATTACATGGCCTACGCCCTGAGCTTCGGAGGGATTCTCTACATTTCCGTCGTGCTCGGTGAGTTGCTGCCCAAGCGTCTGGGTACGCTGCATTCGGAGAAGGTCGCGGTCATGGTCGCCATTCCAATGCGGATCCTGGCCACCATCGCACGTCCGGCCGTCATCATTTTAGCGGGCAGCACACGCTTTCTAATGCGGCTTCTGGGTCTGGATAACCGTGCGGAGGATAAAGTCACTGACGAGGAAATCCGCCATCTGGTAGCGGAAAGCCATGAGCAGGGCATGATCGACGCCGATGAGCGCAACATGCTGAACCGTGTGTTGCGCCTGGGCGATCGGACCGCCGAGTCGCTGATGACCCCGCGTACCCTGATCATATGGCTGGACGCCGATGCCAGTCTGGAAGAAAACCAAGCCATCTTGCGCGAACATCCCTACAGCCGCTATCCGGTCTTCGACAAGGATGACAGTAACGTATTGGGCGTGCTTGAATCGAAAACATTGGTTGGCCGCGAAGCGTGCAGCAACAAGGAGTTGTTTGGGGTCCTGCGCCCTATGCTGTTCGTTTCAGAATCCACCAATGCCCTACGTTTGCTGGAGATCTTCCGCGAAGAACAGCAGACCCTGGCCCTGGTCGTCGATGAATACGGCGACATCCTCGGTATGGTTACCGTCAACGATCTGATCGGTGCCGTGCTTGGGCGCATCCAGGGCATGGAAGATGCCGAAGATGAAGCGCTGATTGTGGAGCGCGAGGATAGCAGCTGGCTAATCGACGGACGTTTAGCCGTGGAAGATCTGCGTGAACTGCTCAATGTGCAAGCCCTTCCTGGAGAAGACGATAACGATTTCACCACAGTCGCAGGGATGGTCATTGCGCACTTCGGCCGGATACCGCATACCGGGGAAGTCTTCGAGTTCGGGGCCTGGCGTATCGAAGTCATCGACCTCGACGGCGCCCGCATCGACAAGCTCCTGATTGGCCGCAAGCCGGTCGTTGACGCCGCGTTCGATCACTAAGCCGATGAGCCATGAAATTAGCACCCGTATCCTGCTGCAACATCTGGCTGATGGCAGTCCGGATGATGACCTGAGCTTTGATCTGGTTCTGGACAGCTTCCGCCACCGCAGTTACGGCCTTTTTCTGTTGTTTGTTCTGATTCCGGTGTTCATTCCAATTCCTGCCGGCCAAGGGGCCTTCAGCGGCCTGCTGACATCCTTGATTGGACTACAGTTGATGTGGCAATTCGAACATCCCTGGATACCGAAATTCATCGGTCGTAAAACCTTCAAGCGCACGCATATCATCAATTTCCAGCGCCGGTTCGATCCATGGTTGAAATGGATCGAGAAGCTGTGCAAGCCGCGCTATGAATATTCGTTTGACCACGCCTGGGCACGTGCTTTCAGCGGACTTTTGCTGTTGGCGCTCGGCATTCTGCTGGCCTTGCCGATTCCCCTGACCAACTATCCATTCGGACTGATTGTGCTCGCCTTCAGCTTCGGATTCATCGAGCGTGACGGTATCCTGCTCGGCCTCGGATGGATCATGGGCATCATTGAAATCATCATTCTGGCGGAATTTTCGGGCTATATCATCAGTGTTCTCGAAAGACTCTGGGCTTATTTCTTCTGAGCCAATAGTCGCTGTGTATCCGATAACATGCCGCGGATGATTTTTATCTCACGCTCATCCATATGTGCCCGCAGGAACAGCCGTCGCAGACGCTGATTGATCATGTCGGGCGAACGGCCTTTATGGAAATCGATTTCATCCATGAATTCGCCCAAATGCGCGAACAGGCGTTCAAGCTGGTCGATGCTCGCCGGCTCGGATTCATCCATTATCTTTGCCTTAACCGGCAGCTGACCGAGCTCAAGCCGGCGCAGGCGGATTTCATAGCTGAGCACCTGTACCGCCGATGCCAGATTCAAGGACGGATAATCGGGATTGCAGGGAATGAATACACGGCCATGGCAACGCATCAACTCCTCATTTTCAAGCCCGGTCCGCTCACGACCGAATAACAAGGCCACCTGCCCACCGGACTCAGTGTGCTCCAGTAGAGCCGCCGCCGCTTCGCGCGGCGTGTGTTCGGGAAGACTGATGGCACGGTCGCGCGCAGTAGTTCCCAGCGCGTACCGGCAGCCTTGCAAAGCCTCGTCCAGACTATCCACTACCCTGGCCTTTTGCACGATATCTTCAGCTCCCGCTGCCAGGGCATTCGCCTCAGGGTCCGGGAAACGCTGGGGTGCCACCAGCACCAATTGACTCAGCCCCATGGTTTTCATCGCGCGCGCTGCTGAGCCGATATTACCGGGATGCTGGGTGCCTACCAGGATGATGCGGATGGGGTCAATCAAGGTCATGGGTGATTTTTTTCGCGATAGGATGAACGGGATTCAGGCAGACATTCCAGCCGAACGGCGGTTTGCGGTATCATAGGTACGGTGTTGCTCGACAGCATCCTGTTCTTATTCCAACTTAGCCAAGGGTAGTCCCCATGCAGAATCCCGTCATCACTGTAATGGTGAAAGCCGCACGCCAGGCCGGCACGGTCATTTTACGTCATATGAACAAGCTCGACAGCCTGAACGTGTTCGAGAAGACCAAACAGGACTATGCCAGCGAAGTGGACTCCCTCGCCGAGGCTGAAATCATCAAGGAACTGAAACGTGCCTATCCGCAGGCGGCTTTCCTGTGTGAAGAATCCGGCGCCATGGGCAAAGGTAAACAGACCTTCGTAATCGACCCGCTCGACGGCACCTCCAACTTCCTGCATGGCATTCCGCACTACTGCGTGTCCATCGCCTTGGTGGAGAACGGCGAACCGACCGAAGCGGTCATCTATGATCCGATTAAAAATGAACTGTTCACCGCCAGCAAGGGCAAGGGCGCGCTGCTCAATGACCGCAAGATCCGGGTCACTGACCGTAAAGACCTGTCCGGCGCCCTGGTCATCACCGGCACCCCGCCGCGCGACCGCGGCCGTATCGGCCCGCATCTGGATTTGTGCAAAACTCTGCTGAGCACCGCCGAAGACATCCGGCGCACCGGTTCAGCGGCACTGGACCTGGCTTATGTGGCATGCGGCCGCAGTGACGCCTATTTCGAATCCGGCATCAAAGCCTGGGACGTGGCCGGCGGCATGCTGCTGGTGCGTGAGGCCGGCGGACGCGTCAGTGATTTCAAGGGTTGCGGCGAACGCATTCTCGATGCCGGAAACATCGTCGCCGGCAACGTCCGCATCAACCCGATACTGCAGGCGGCCATTGCACAGTCGGAATATGGCAAGAGCTTCTAATGCAGCCGATTCAGATGCGAAAAACCCCGCCATGGCGGGGTTTTTCATGGCCGAAACCCGAGGATTACGGACGCGCGTTCAAGGCTTCTTCATCACGGGCTTTCGGCATCAGATCCTGTTTGGTGACGCCCAGCATGAGCAGGAGCGGACAGGCCACGAAAATCGAGGACAGGGTGCCGATGA
>NZ_JBIKSE010000120.1:0-6637 GCF_044348765.1 Arenimonas sp. | reverse complement strand
CCCCGCGACGTGCATCACACTGTGCGCCATCTCGAAATTGCGGGCATAAAGGCGCATCGCAATTTCTATACCGAGCGCCATTCGTGTTTCGGGATTGACCTTGCGCCAACTCTGCATCGCCTTTTGGGCAGCACCGATCAGCGCAGTCGGATCGCTGACCGGATAGTCGATGCCAAGCGGTTGCCGAGTGAATGGAGATGTCTCCGCGCCGCTGCGGCTAGTGATCCCAGGCTGGTCAAGGTCAAACGGTTGCCCAAGCTGAGCTTCAAACGCTGCCCTGCCCGCTTCCGGTGCGCCGGGCGCATGGAATTTAGCACTGGGGGAATCGCGGAACGGGCTCCAGCTTTTGCGGCTGCTTACAGCTTCAATCGCCGCCTCAATCGTGGGAGCGTGACGGGCCGTCAAGTCTTCAAGCTTTTCGGTCATCTTCTCTCTCAGTTTAGCCGTTCCACGATCATCGCTGCACCTACGCCCGATGCGCCGCTGACGACAACAAGGCCTAGCGTTCCATCTGCCTCATCGAGACAATCCAGCAATGTCGATGTCAGGATCGCACCACTGGCCCCCATTGGATGCCCCTTGGCAATATGGCCGCCCGAAACATTGACTTTGGTGCCGTCGACACGGTCGTCGCGCAAAAATCTGGCGATGGTAACGGCGAAGGATTCCATGAACTCCACCCGGTCCATATCGGCCAATGTTAGACCGGCGCGTGCGAGCGCCTTCTCCATTGCAGCAAAGCCTGCCGTGAGCGATGCCACAGGGTCACCGCCGCTTTCGGCAAATGCCAAAATACGCGCGCGTGGCTGCCCTAATTTTGCTTGCCCAACACACGCCATTGCAGCGCCGTCGCACACTGGAGGGGCATGGCTAAAGGTGTGAAGCGGCTCGAACCGGTCTCCGCCTAGTGCATCCGCATATTGATCTTGCAAAGCAGCAAACCCCGCAGGCATCGCAGCAAGCGAGGAGGCGTCTGTCTTTGGGCGAATACATTCTTCTGTTTGAAGCGTGCCGCTTGGGATTCGCGAGCGGATTAACGCGCTGTTGTTTTCAGCAGCCGCAGCTTTTTGTTGTGAGACAAGGGCTACGGCATCAAGTTCGGCGCGACTAAAGCCTTCATCTGCAGCTAGACGGTCTGCTGCGAGCACAACCGGAATATAACGGGTGCGAACTGGAAAGCTGGCATCTGTATAATAGCTTGCCTTGTCACCCATAAAGGGCACGCGGCTCATGCATTCAACACCCCCAGCCAAAACTGAGCTCGCCTGCCCGCTGCCGACCATTGCAGCCGCCAGACCAATGGCTGATAGCCCAGATGCACAATAATTGTTTATGCTATGCGCCGCTGTTGCATCGGGCAGGTCAGCATGGAGTTTTGAGACAAGTGCTATGTGACCGCCCTGGTCACCTACTTGACCGATACACCCGAGTAATAGGGCTTCTGGTGCCTGTGCCCAATCACCCACGCGCCCTCGCACCGCATCAATCTGTTGTTTAACCAGTTCCTGCGGAGTTAGCGCGGCCAGTCCACCTTCGGCTTTGGCTTTGCCGCGCGGTGTCCGGACTGCATCATAAAGAAAAACATCTGCCATATTATCAGATACCCACGACGAAGCTGACCGAAGTCGTGGCACTACCGCCAACATTGAAGGTCGCAAAATTCTTCGCTCCTTCGACCTGATAGTCGCCGGCCTTTCCAGTTACCTGCTTGGTCGCGTCGAGCATCATGCGGACACCGGTGGCGCCAACGGGATGGCCCAGGCCGATCAATCCACCCGAAGGGTTGACGGGAAGTTTTCCGCCCAGCGCAATCGTTCCGTCCTCCACTGCGCGCCAGCTTTCGCCGGGCGGAGTGATCCCGAAATGGTCGATTGCCATATATTCCGTGATCGAAAAACAATCGTGCACTTCGACGCCGTCGCACTGGTAAATGTCTGCCATGCCTGCACGACCTAGCGCGTCCATCATAGCCTTGCGGACGGTGGGGAAAATATAAGGTTGCCCGAAGCTAGCGTTGACTTTGGTTGAGTAGAGTAACGGGGCTGTTGAATGACCCCATCCTTTGATGCGCGGAATACTGTCCAGTGACATGCCCCGTCGCGCCGCGTAGCGTTCCGCCACTTCGCGCGATGCAAGAAAGATTGCGGCGGCTCCATCCGTAACTTGCCCACAATCAGCCTTGCGCAGGCTACCTTCGATTGGCGGGTTAAATTCGTCATTGTCAGCAAAATGATCCGGCGTGATCGCCCAATTGCGCGTCTGTGAATTGGGGTTCTTTTTGGCATTCGAAAAGGCGATTTCGGAAATGCCCCGAAGGTGCGCGCGGTCAAGACCGAAGCGTTCTTCATATTCCGCAGCCACATTGGAAAACATGTGCGGCCACAAATAGCGCGCTTCTTGGGCTTCGCGGCCTGCCCAAGCGGCGGAGCCTAGATACTCCGCTGCCCGTTGTCCCGGTACGTTGCGCATCAACTCAATACCAAGGACCAGCACAAGTCCGTAGCGCCCTGCTTCAATCTCCGCGCTCGCGGCAAGGATGGCGATGCTGCCCGAAGCGCAGGCGGCCTCATGGCGGGCGGTCGGGATGCCCGCCATATCGGGGTGAACATGGCCAAAAAATCCGCCAAGCTGGCCTTGACCCGCAAACAGCTCGCCAACAAAGTTGCCTACATGCGCAGTTTCGACTTCATTCGGCTCAATGCCCGTGGCTGCAAAAGCGGCTTCGGCAACGTCGCGGAATAATTCAAAAATCCCGCCGCCTTCGCGGTCGATATTGCGACCAAAGTCGGTTTGAGCGCCGCCTAGAATGAACACTTCTGCAGACATGTCAGTCTCCTTTTTCAATCATCGCTAGCGCCAATTCACGCACTTCGCTGCGCATCACTTTATTAGTCACATTACGCGGCAAGCTTTCCAAGCGGAACAGCCGTTCGGGCAGTTTGAACACGGCTAGATCTTGTTCACGCAAAAACGCCGTCACCGCGTCCAACGACACGTCTGCTCCGTCGCGTGACACCACAGCGACACCGATCCGCTCGCCCATCACCGGATCAGGCAGAGCGAACACGCAGGCTTCTGCAAGTAAGGGGTGGCCGCCTAATGCCTGATCAATCTCTTCCGGAGAGATATTGACACCTCCGCGAATAATCAGATCCTTGCAGCGTCCGGTAAACTTAAGGAATCGGCCACCCTGTTCAATCTGGAAGAGGTCGCCCGTTTTGAAATATCCGTCTTCGGTGAAGGCGGCAGCGTTTTGCTCCGGCGCTTTCCAATAGCCTTCAAATACCGCTGGCCCTCTTATCTGGAGTTCGCCTGGCACACCTTCATCCGTGATCGGCTCTCCGCCCTGCGGGGGGACAAGCCGCGATTGCATAATGCGTTCAGGTGCGCTGCCAAACCAGGGTGTAATGTCCAGCCCGTTCGGGAAATAGCTTGCTCGCTCGACCGGGTCAGGCACATCATCCGGTCCGGTAATCAGCGTCATGCCCTCGTTCGATCCGAAGATGTTAATTACGGGCAGGCCTAGCCGCTCTTGAAAGCCCTGCACCATAGCTGGTGCCAGCGGGGCAGAGCCAGAGCCGATGGTACGTAGGCTAGAGAAATCAACCTTGGCCAGCAGGGCTTCATTTTGGAGCAGCATATTGAGCACGGCAGGCGGTGCGATAGTAAAGCCGGGCTTTTCCGTTGCAATCTGGCCCAAATAGATTTGCGGATCAAACGGGTGATGCAACACCATCGTTCCGGCAATCCGCAGCCAGCTCATCGTGATGCCGCCAATCGACGCCATGTTGATCAGCGGGAAAGGATTGAGCATAACATCGCCGTCCTGCAACCGCGATGTGCTGTACGTGCCTGGCGCAATACCTACCCAATGGTTATGACTGCGTGGCACGCCCTTTGGAATACCAGTTGTGCCCGACGTCCAGCAGACGGTGAAAATATCGTCGGCATCAATTTTTGTCGCGGCCCGATATGCGGCGAGCAGATCGGGATGCGTTTGCGCGTGCGTTAGGTCTATCGCATCAGCCGGAGCATCGGGGCCAACCGTCATCAGCTTGATTGAACCGTCCAACAACGACCGCACGACGCCTATATGATCGGCATTGTGCATTTGTGTGCCGCAGATAAAGGCCTTCGGTTCAACAATATCAAACATCGTTGAAAGTTCGTGGCTGCGATACTGCACCGCGACTGGGCTGACGATGGCACCGATGGTTGCAGCTGCAAAGTAGAGCGCCACAAACTCGCTGATATTGGGCAGCTGGATGACAATCACATCATCCTTGCCAATATCCGCTGCTAGCAATGCTCCCGCCAGCCGTTCGACCTCTGCCTGCAACTGTGCATAAGTTAGCCGCTTTGGATCGCCAAAGGCAAAGTCATTACGATTGGGTGCATCGACCAAAGCCAAGCGTTCTGGATGCTTGACGGCATTGGCAAAGAATAGATCAGCGAGTGTCTTGTCCCCCCACCAGCCAGCCTCGCGATATAGAGCCCGTTTTTCCTCGCCAGCAACGATCATGTCAGGCCACCAACACGCTATTCGGACCCATGCCGATATCGTCACCATTGGCCCATACGGAGTGTGTACCCGAACAGAAGCGTTCGGGAAGAATGATCCGGCATACCGGACCCGCGCCGAAGTTCTTCGCGTCAAACAAAACGCATTCGGAGCGGTCATTTTTGACGTCTGCAATGAAGGAGACAAGATAGCCATCATCTTCATCCTTGGCGTTGATGCGCGGTGCAAATGGGCTTTCGCTGCCATAGCGGTCCGGCCCAAAACAGACCTCTTCGCTTTTACCCGTCTCAAGATCATGCTTCACAAGACCTGAGAACAAGAACCAATAGGGTTCTGGCACGGCCGAATAGGCATAACGATATTTGCGCCCTGCATATTTCTGGTTGATCATACCGAACTCGAGTATGCGGTCGTCGAGGCGTTCCTCGATAGTTGCCCCAGTTTTCAAATTGAAACGCCAGCGATGCAACTTCGGTTTCATCAACCCTTGTGACAGATAGGCCATCATCCGCTCTAGCCCGTCGGGCGCATCCGGATGCGACTTGGGCTGGGGCTCTTCCTGATAATAGCCGTCTAGGATGATCTCGTCGCCTTCTTCCCACGCATTCAGCCAATGGAGCGTGTAAGTCGGCTCCGCTTCGAACCAACGGATATCTTCTGGCTGGCCCATGCGCGGGATGATGCCAAATCGCGTTTTTTCATCGGGGTGAAACTGCACTACGTGCAGGTTGCGCTGCAACAGCTCGGGATCCCAGTAGAGCGGCATATCGTTCACGATGGCATAATTTTTGGTGAACGCCATATCGTGTGGTAGGCGCGGCCCGGCGAGTGGGACCGGGATATAGTGCTTTAGCTTATTATCTGCGCCAACGACGCCATAATGCATAAAGGGCGCGTGTTTGGAATAGTTGAAGAACATGAGTTCACCAGTGGCCTCATCCACTTTTGTATGCGCCGACACGCCGTCAAGTGGGACCCAACTCTCAGTACCGAACTGTTCCAGCGTAAAGGGATCTAAGCGATAGCCTTCACCGCATTGGTAAAAAGTCGAGAGGATCTTGCCAGCATGCACCACGACATCGGTCGAGGAAGAGTCTTTCAACCATTCCTGCGCCCCCCAGCCGGGGCGGGTCGATTTATGCGGCGGCTCCATGAGACCCGCCCACAAAGCCTTGCCTGCTTCTTGTTCTGCCTGAAACCCCTTAGTACGGACAAAGCGGCTGCGATAGCTTGCACGACCATCTTTGAAGCTGATCGCATGAATGAAGCCATCACCATCAAACGGATGATAGCGACCAATGGGTTCGTGCACTGGAACCTCGCCCGTCCGAACATAAACTCCGTCGATGTCGTCGGGGATTGTGCCGATAACTTCGGCATCGCCATTAGCGAAAATCGCGTTCCATTCATTGAAGGTTGGGCGCCAAGCACCCTGCATATAAGGATGGTCGGTACTAGTAAGTGTTGACCTAACTTTTCCAACAAGTTCGACTGTCATGACTTCACTCCTTAGCAACAAAGCGCGGCAAATTGCATGCCGCATCATATTCTTGTTTCAGCCGCGCAATAATCTGCGCGATCGGCTCAATGGCCTTTACCGCACCAACGCCTTGTCCAGCGGACCAGACATTTTTCCACGCCTTCGCATCATCCTGTGCATTTGCGAAATTGGGCTTCTTATCTTCAGCCATGTTCCTTGGATCATGGCCAGCGGCCAAAAGGCTCGCGCGCAACCAATTGGCAGTGACGCCGGTAATACCCCTTGAAGGAACTATATCTTCGGCGCCAGCATCGACCACCATGTTTTTATAGGCTAGTTCTGCCATACTCTCTTCAGAAGCGATAAGGGCCGTCCCTACATAAGCAAGGTCGGCGCCGAGCACTTCTGCTGCGCGAATGGTGTGCCCATTGGAAATCGCCCCCCCAAGGATGATAGGTCCGTCCCAGAACTGGCGTACCTCTTCAACAAAGGCGAAGCTTGCGGTTTGCCCCGTATGTCCACCCGCCCCGGATGCGATGAGCACCAATCCGTCCACGCCCGCGGCCGCAGCTTTGCGTGCGAAGCTTACAGAGTTCACGTCGGCAAAGACTAATCCTCCATAGCCATGCACTGCA
>NZ_JBIKSE010000119.1:0-6640 GCF_044348765.1 Arenimonas sp. | reverse complement strand
TTCATATGTTTTTTATTTTGTAAATTGATTACAATACGATGGCGCTAATTTTGCGCGCATCCGATTTGGAGAAGCCGTCCTCTTGAACCCCGGGCCGATAGCCAACCACTCGAGCTGGAACACCAACTGCAATGGCATTCTCCGGGATGTCATCAATGACCACCGCACCCGCGCCGATGATGGCACCCGCTCCAATTCGCACCCCTTGCAGGACAGCAACACCATGCCCGATCCACGCACCTTCGCCCACCACAATGCGACCTTTGCTGGTAAGAGGCTGATCCATGATCGGCTTGCCCACCATCATGCCATGGTCATAACTGTAAAAGGCACAATTTGGAGCGATCTCAACATGGCTCCCGATTGTGATATCGGAGATGAACGCATGAATTCTGCATCCGGGCTGTATGTGCGTGCCCTGGCCGATATGGATGTTTGCCCCCAGTCCAGTCTCAAAGCAACTATCTCCATAAAGATGAACCCGGTCGCCAAGCTTCACCCCCCCCCCTGCTGTGTTTCTCGTGATCATCACACGATCACCGAGATACACATGTTTACCAATCGAGGTTTCAGGATTGGAAATCACCACCGTAGGCGCAAAGAATCCCTTGGAACTATGATTCGCAAAATGGGAGCGGTGGTGAAACGGAAGTGTTCCCAGGCAGGCAATCCTCGCAGCCAAACGACCACCTACGCCCAAACCTGATTGCCCCACCCAGAATGCGATCCATCTGCGATAAAACAACCTAACCATTCGCCTCCATACATATCGAATGTCCATTTCCTATGATCAATGTATCGAATCCAAGGATCACTGTTTGGACACAACGCGTAGGCGCGTGAAAATTTTTGAACTCTTGGTAATCGTTCTTGGAATGTGCACACTGACGAGATCGACTCCCCCTGCGAACCTATTGGCCTGGTTTTTCACAATCACGCCGGACTCGGAGGCGACATTCTTCCATCCCTCTTTTGCACTGGCTCTCCATTCTACCAATATTGCCACATCCGGATCACTCGCAGAGGCTTGGGTTCTGCGGTATGAAAACACCAAATATCGGCTTTTTTTGCCATCACCATCCGGATCCGCATTAGTAACTCTGGATTTTGGAAGGAATGTTGAACCTGTTTTCTTAACAGGATTGGTTCCTAACACGTATTCTGTTCCATTCACAATGGAATCCTTGTCGGGGTTTGCATCCAATACGCCACTCGTACCAAATGAAGCTATCCACTGATCAAATTTGAAAATTTTCTTGATCACATTGATCGATACTATTGCGGGTTGCGACTGTTCTGATCCGTCAATCACCACAAATTCAAACTTATCGGCACCACTGAAACCAGCGTTCGGAGTATAGACAAGATTCGGCGCATTGCCAGTCAAGACACCGTACAATGGCGCCGAGGTGACTTGAAATACCGGTTGCGATCCTGCCATACCCGCCGCCCCCATCAACACGATCGGCAAAGCACCGTTTTGAACCAATTCGACGGATTGTGCCTGCGCAGTTGGAATAACACCTGGCTCGGGCACCGCCACAATTCTCACATTATCCAAGAGAAGATCCGTATTGCTGGTCGAGGATGGCGCATAGCTGCCCGATTGATCAACAAATGCGAGAAGTACATTCGGACCATCTGCAACAAACTCATGAACTTTCGGCACCCATGAACTGTATGCCCCTGCGGCTTGAATGACTTCTGTGCGATTGATCAAAGGTAATGATGAACGGCCATAAAGGATCACAGCAAGCGCCTGTTGGCGTCCAGCTGCCTCCGATACCACTCCCATGTCATACATGACCTGGTATTTCTGCCCCGCTACCGTTGCAAATCTTTGGGTTACACTTCCGCCAAAATCATTGTTCCCAGCACTGAAAACCAGCATTCGATTTCCTTCACTCGGCGAATAGGATGGGATCAAACCCTGAGCGCTCCTTGTATAGCCTGTTGGCAGAGATCCGCTTTTACCTCCGGCTCTCCAACCATCAACGGTTCCAAAATCCGCCACATCACCCAGCTCAAAACCGCCATTAGCCATGGGTTCTGCACTCTTCACATCGATGCCTACAACCGCGGGCGCCGATTCAGAAAATCCATCACTTGCAGCGAAGGAAAATGAATCCGAGCCAAGATACCCTGCAGTAGGAGTGTACACAATATTGGGAGGCGCACCACCAATGGTCCCGTGTGAAGGGCCGGATACGACTCGGTAAGTCAAAACATTGCCAGGATCCTGGTCCTGAGCGATCAGGGTAATCGGAACAAAGTCATCTTGAGACACCGATACAACCTGTGGATTCGCAGTAGGAGGATTGCTGCCGGATTTTTGAACGGTCACTGATACGCCATCGATCAAAAGATCCGAGTTATAGCTTTGGTTAATCGGGAAGATTTCCGATTGGTCAGACAAATTGATTCGTGTTTGGGTGCCAGCGGCCACAAATGATGCGCTGAAGTCCATCCATGTTGTGCCGTTACCGGGCGATACGATGGTTTCGACGCGTGAAAGAATCGATGCTCCACCATCGTCCGTGACGGAAACTTGAAGCGCTTGCCTACGTCCTGCTGCCTCGGTCACAATACCCATCTTTAGTTTCACCAAATAAGTCGCACCGGGAACTGTGGCAAATGCTTGGGACATGGAGCCGCCGTAGTCATTATTGCCTGCGCTGAACAACGCCATGCGAAGGCCTTCTTGAGGCACATATGCGGGCTTGAAGCCAGGCTCGGTTGTGGTGAAACCGACCGGTTGAGCGCCAACATTTCCAAATACCTCCCAACTAATGAGCGTGCCGAAGTCGATCGGTGCTCCTGACTCAAATCCGCTGTTTGCGATTACGTTGTTGGGATCACTCACACTCGGCCCACCTGCAATCGGACTCTCTACATAGCCTACCACGAGGCTTCTTTGCTGTTGCATCCGCAATGAAATAGTCCGCGAGGTTGAAATAACTGTCCCATTCTCCTTCCAAGAAGAAAAACGATATGCACCCACCTGGTCTGTCGCGGTCAAATCGACACGGTCGTCATCGACAAATGATCTTGAAACACCAGTAGCCAGCGAAGATGAACCAGAAATGTACGAATTTATGGGAATATTTAACGCAGATGGAAGATCCGCGTTAACGAGAAGATTCCACTTAATAGCCGGCATCACACGGACATCGTCGAGCATCAACTCGGCGCCGGGTACAACCACCGAAGCATCCTCAAAGCGAATCGTTGTGACTGCTGAATTGGCAGTGAATTCAATCGATTTTTTCGACCATTTTGGATCACCTCCATTGATCGACTGCAAGTTCTCAAGCTTGCTAACAATTTCGTCCACACCGGAAATCCGAATCCTCATGCTTCTCTGCAAAGCACTTGCTGCGCGCGCTCCAAGATCGAATTCCACCCGATACAGATTCCCAGGGCTTGTCGCAAATGATTGGCTCATTCTGCCGTTGCCAGTATTTCCACCCGAGAAGAAACGCGCCCATTTAAGGCCATTCGTCGCGGGCAACACTGATTGGTCAACCACAGCGACATCCCCACCGCTAACCCATGACCGACCGTTGTTTTCGAAACTTCCATCAACCAGCAATGGCGTCACAAACGAACGCTGAGATCCTATCGCAATCGTGTTTCCTTCAGGCCGGCGATCGCGCACGCCTGAAACACCCAGAACATGAACCGCACCCGCAACTCGCGGCGAGGTCGTAAGACGCACCGAACGTTTTGTCACGGGATCAATCGTTGCCTGCAGAACCGCAACTCCATCATTGATGCTGAAATTTTCCGGAACGGAATCCTCATCGCGAATCGGTTTGCTGAAAAACACATTGATATGCGTCAGATCCTCACGCACATCGATATCCGCAATGGCAGGAGCGGCTTTGCTGCCTTGCGGGTCGATTTCCGCCGTAATTGCAGCATGCCATTTGGCAGACATTTTTACATAACCACTAAGATTCGGATGCACTCCGTCGGCGATCAAGTCCTGCGCGCCAATCACGCCACCCGGCAAAGCACTGTTTCGCATGTCCAGAAATGACACATTCCTGCCTTTTGCCGCCAATTCGGCAACCAAACCTGGTATCTGCTGATTGTAGGAAACTTGAACCGCATCGAGTGCATCATTTCGTGGAATCAGATTCGATACGATGATCTTCGTGTTAGGTCTTTCGTAACTGATGTCCTCAACCAATGCTTTAAGCCGCTCAAAAGAAATCGAAGCCGAGTTGCCAGTCCATATATCCACGGTCCCCGCTGAAAGCAGCACCACATCAGCCTGCCCAGCCTGCTTGAGCCAAACGCCAATACCGTCACGCAGCATGCTGATTGAATAGCCAGGATGCCCCTCGTGATCCTTGTCAGAAATTGCCGGATCGATATCGGCCTGCGTACCAATGAAATCGGATGCAAAACCGGCATTGCCAAGCAGAGCGCGCAATGGCGCGCGGTATCCACCCTGAACATCGATACAGCACCCTTGAGTCAGAGAGTCTCCCACAGGTAAAATACGCAGCGCTTTCCAGTCATTCACAGACTGACCAACAATGTTTCCTTCTAAAAGGTAAACGGATGATATCAACAATGCACAACAGCTTTTTTTCATATGATTATTTTGAGTTGTTAAGCGGATCAATGTACACAACTGTGCACATAATGAATGCGGCCGATCGTTTAATGAATGACGCGATCGAGTAAGTTCAAACCTGCGTGAAAAATCATTTCACCTGCGTACAAATCCAATCAATGGACGAAGCTGAAACGCTAATTTCATGCTTCGAGTGATCGAGGCTTCTTCCGTAGGGTGGTAGATAGTGTCAAAGAAATCGACTTGGGGCAGAAGTACTTCGCGCATGCCCCCCACCACATGGATTTCCTCTTTCAAAAAGTACTGTTTCAATTTTGACTCGACATTGTCAGCCATACCCGAATCGTATTCCTTGCGATGAATCATATTCGGAAATCCAGCCATCACACGCACACGATTGGCTTTGGCCCAACGCTTGAATTCAGAAATCAATTCAAATCCCTCGGCATCTGGTGAGATGCCTTTTACAAGAACTTCACAGACACGCTGATCACGATCGACAGACACTGCCGGACGAAGCGCAACACGATGGCCTGTCATGTCTCCATGATCGTCAAGCCACAATGAATCATAGGGATTGTACTCAAAAGCCGGCATGATTTGTTCGGGCGACCATTTACCTCTGATACCACTTAAGATTCGGTCCAAAGGAGTCATCAATGCGATCTCAATCTGATCGTCAATTGGAAGGGCTGAGTAGTAATCGATATCGCGTGAGAGCATGAAATCGAGGTAAGTGATGGCCGCCCATTCACGACGATTTTTCTCACCAAAACTCAACAACTCGTATTCGGGAATAAGCATGACCGTATCCCCAGGTCTCAGCATTTTTTTCCCTTCGCGCAATATGCATGCCATGCCAAGGCCCGCATGGAGTCCGCAATTGATGACCGGCACGCCAAGTTCCGATTCGAGCACAGACGCCTTAATTCCAAAAAGCGTCGACGAACCGCCTAGCAGGACCAGCTTTGGCTGAACTATCACACCTGCGGCCTTTTCCTTGCGATCGATGATTTCCTTGATCCATGCGGACGAAGACGTCGGCACGCCCAACTGCAATCTAACCAACGACATGAAGATCAAAAGACCGGCAGCGAGGCCGAAAGGAATCGCGCACAGGAATGTTTTAGGGCATCCCATGCAGGATTAAAAATTGAAGTAAATGAACGGGCTCGGAACTGCCGAGAACCTCGAGTACAAGAATCCGGTCAATAAAATACCGGCAATCAAACCGTGCTGTATTCCAAGTCGTTTCATTTTAGGAAGTTGAATCTCAGATTGATCACTGCCTTCACGCTGATTTGAATACAACCTTCTACTATTAGGCAACGCTACTACAATGACTGACAAAACTACCAAATGTAAACACAACCAGAACCAACCAACCGGCGGATTAGGTATTGGAATCCCACGGATAAATTCTCCGGCAAAAGGAATGGTTGTCGCTATTTTAGCCCAACGCTCTGGTATGGCGATTCCATCAAATCCCAACATGGCATGCGACATACGGAGTGCCGAAGCAACATCATGAGAACGAAAAAACACCCACGCATGCATTACAGCAGCCATCGTCAGGAACCATGCTAATGTCGTCCACACATATCCGCTGGGTTTCCATCCCAACCATCTCATCATGCTCTTCCAAGACAGATGTATTGCCAAATAAAATCCATGAAGCGCCCCCCAGATCACAAATGTCCAACCCGCACCATGCCAAAGACCGCTGATCATGAAAACTAAGAATATGTTGCGCGCCTGAATCCAAAAGCCACCTCGGTTACCTCCGAGCGGAATGTAAAGGTAATCGCGAAAGAAACGCGTGAGACTCATGTGCCAACGCTTCCAGAAGTCACTAATGCTCAATGCTTTGTAAGGAGAATCAAAATTGATCGGGAATCGGATCGCGAACATGACCGCCAACCCAATCGCCATATCAGAATACCCTGAAAAATCGAAATAGATCTGGAGACCATATGCAATCGATCCGATCCACGCACTGAACCATGTCAATCCATCACCCATTGCAACATGATTGAATATCCAGTCGGCATG
>NZ_JBIKSE010000006.1:0-62502 GCF_044348765.1 Arenimonas sp. | reverse complement strand
CGAGTGGCGCTCGATACCGAAAAGTCAGCGACGATCGACCAGTTGTCATCAATCTTGACCTTGTTGTTCCAGCCCAGCGAGAACAGATCGTCTGCAATGGGGTTGCTGTCCATGCGCAGCACTGGCTTGACATTGGTCCAGGAGCTGTCGGTGATGGTTTTATTGCTATTGACGGTATAACCCGGCTGCAGCACGCCTTGACCCCAGGCGGTACCGTATTCGAGACCGGTCTTGACTTCGGTCTTGTCGAATTTGGAATAGAACAGATCCAGGGTGGTTTCGTAAAATTCTGTCGGCTTGAACTGCACGGTGGTCATCAGGCCGTCGCGTTTCAGGTTGTTGTCGAATTTGTAGATTTTGCCGCCACCCGAGACCTTGGTACCGCTCGGACCGTCGGCATAACCCCAGGATTCGTTCTGGTAACCCGGGCTCGGGCTGTCAAGACGGGCATAGCCAATCGCGATACCGAGGGTGTTGTCCATGAATTGGTCGATGTAGGAGAAGCTGAAACGGCCGCCGTTTTCGGTCTGGCCGGCAACTTTATTCTGATCGAAGCGATAGTTCAAGGCCATGACCTGCTCGCCGAAGCTCAGCGGCTTGACGGTCTGCAGATCGACGGTGCCGGACAGGCCCTGACCGACCAGAGAGGCATCCGGAGTTTTGTACACGGTCACGGCGCTGAGCAACTCGGACGGATATTGATCGAACTCGACGCCGCGGTTGTCGCCGAGGCTGACCTGTTCGCGGCCATTCAAAGTGGTGCCGGCGAAATCACCCGCGAAGCCACGGATATTAATCTGGGTGGCACGGCCGCGCTCGCGCTGAGCAGTAAGACCTGGCAGGCGCGCGATGGACTCAGCAATAGAGGAATCCGGCAGCTTACCGATGTCTTCGGCGGAAATCGATTCGACGATACCGGTAGCCGTCTGTTTGGTGTCGATGGCATCTTCGATACCACGACGGATACCTTTAACGGTCACCTTGTCGATGGTCTCGGCTTCCGTCGCTTTCTTGGCAGCTTCTGCTTTTTCAGCATCGGTCGCATCTTGGGCATTCGCGGTTCCCACTAACAGCATGGTGGCCGACATCAATGCAACGCTGAGCATGTTGCGCTTAAGTACCATTATTCCTCTCCATTTAATTGCAAATGTGGTTGAATGTGTTGCGACAATCGTAACGGTACACGCCAGACGGCATACCCGTTTTTTATTAACGAACGGTTAAAATGATTGCAGAATTTATAAAGTATTAACACTAAATGCATACGTATTCATTACCTATTCAGCTTCGTAGACCTCGTCAAGCATGCTCGGTCATAAATCATAAATAATTGATTAATATATAATATTATAATGAAGCCATTGTCCCTGCAAGCGAAAATCGCCGCCCTTGTCCTGTCGGTCAGCCTGGCCAACGTGAATGCACAAACATCGGATGTTTTACATGTGCCGTCCCCGGACTGGCGCGAGCAAATCATCTATTTCGTCATGCTGGACCGCTTCAATGATGGCGACACCTCGAACAATAATCAGGGTGTGGGCGAGTACGACCCCGGACGTAACAGCCATTATTCCGGCGGCGATCTGCCGGGGCTAACAAATAAAGTAAATTATATCAATAACTTGGGGGCCACGGCTGTCTGGATAACCCCGCCGGTGGCGAACCAGTGGTGGAGCCCTTCGTCGCAATACAGCGGCTATCACGGCTACTGGGCTAAAGACCTGATGACGGTGGACAGCCACTATGGCCACCTGAGTGACCTGCAAAATCTGAGTCGCCGGCTGCACGGCCAAGGCATGTATCTGGTCCAGGACATCGTGGTCAACCACATGGGCAATTTCTTCGCGTACGACCCCAAACAGTGGAGTGCGCAGAATCCCGACCTGGGCTACCGGCGCGAGGCGGCCACGGCGCAGGGCCACGCGCCCTCGCAGGAGCCGTTCAATCGCAATGATGCCCGCGATCCGATCCAGGTACACGAGGCCATCTACCACTGGACACCCGATATCCGCGACTTCACCAATCCGGCCCAGGAACGTGACTGGCAGATGGCCGGACTGGACGATCTCAATACCGAAAATCCGCGTGTGCGCGAAGCGCTACGCCGTAGCTACGGCTATTGGATCCGCGAAGCCGGGGTGGATGCATTCCGGGTCGATACCGCGTTTTACGTGCCGCCGGACTACTTCCGGGACTTCCTGTATGCCGATGATCCGCAGCAGCCCGGCATTCTGCGCGTAGCCGAGGCCACCGGCCGCCGCAACTTCCATGTGTTCGGCGAAGGCTTCGGCATCGACAAGCCTTTTCAGGAAACCCAGAGCCGGAAAATCGAATCCTTCGTGCGTAGCGCCGACGGCCAGGCTCTGCTGCCGGCGATGATCAACTTTCCGCTATACGGCACCGGCATCGACATCTTCGCCAAAGGCCACCCGACCCGGGAAATGCGTCATCGCATCGAGACCATGATGCGTGTGCATGAACGTCCGCATCTGATGCCGAGCTTCGTCGACAACCACGACGTCGACCGCTTCCTGGCCAACGGCGGCATGGCGGCACTGCAGCAGAACCTGCTGTTGATCATGACCCTGCCCGGCATACCCGTCATCTATTACGGCACCGAACAGGGCTTCACCGAACAGCGCGGCGCCATGTTCAAAACCGGCTTCGGCTCCGGCGGCCAAGACCGCTTCGATGAAAACGCGCCCTTGTACCTTAGCCTGCAGACCATGACGGCCCTGCGCAAATCGCAGAAGCTGTTCACCCACGGCAGTCCGACGGTGCTCAAGGACAGCGCCACCGGGGCCGGGGTGCTCGCCTACCGCATGCGCCACGGTAAGGCGGATGCGCTGGTGCTGTTCAACACCTCGGATAGCCCACACGTGCTCGACAATCTCGACACCGGCCGGCCGGATGTGCGCGGCTGGCGCACGGCATTTTCACTGACGGCGTTCCCGAAAACACTCACTGCCGATACCAAGGGCCGGATGTCCGCGGTGCTGCCGGCCCGCGCCGGCATTGTGCTGCTGCCCGAAGCCGGCATCTCGGCAAATCCGAAGCCTTCGGCCATCTTGCGGATCGATGCCCTGCCGGAAACGGTTGAAGGCGATGTCCTTGTTGTGCAGGGGAGCAACGGCAACGCCGACCCCTTCCAGCTGAGCTTGAACGGTGATCTGGCTCATGCCGTGACGGTGTCGCCCTCGACCAACGGACGCTGGCAGGCCCGGCTACCCATCGAAAGTCTGACCGAGTCACGGGACGCGCATCAGGTCGTGGCCTGGCAAGACAGCACAGCCAGCGCCTCGGCGCCGCAGTCTTTCCTCGTGCGCCGGAATTGGCAAACGCTGCTGGAACGAACCGACCCCCGCGGCGACGACCGCGGCCGCAGCGGCGGCCTACGTTACCCCAGCGATATCAGTTGGGGCGAACACCATCAGGGCGATATCGAAAACCTGAGCGTGCAGCGTGCCGGCAACACCCTGCGCATCGTGTTGCGGCTGCGCGGCATGACCCAGTTCTGGAATCCGCCGAACGGTTTCGATCATGTCGCGGTCACCGCCTTTTTGCAACTGCCCGAGCGTGCCGGTGGCAGCACGCTGATGCCGCAACAGAACGGCAGCCTGCCCGAAGGCATGCGCTGGCATTACCGGATGCGCACGCACGGTTGGTCGAATGCCTGGTTCGGCGCCGATGGTGCCGATGCCACCAGCGAGGGAGGGGTGTCCAGTCCCGGCGCGCAGGTCGTCGCCGATGCCGGGACGCGGACGCTGACCATCACCATTCCCGCCAAGTCTCTGGGTAATCCCGCATCGCTGTCGGGAATCAAGCTGTATCTGAACACCTGGGATTACGACGGCGGGTATCGCGGCCTGTCGCCGGAAGGCGGTGGCATGCTCTTCGGCGGCGACCACGCCGATGGCACCAAGGTGCTGGATGAAACCGAGGTGCTGGTGCTTCCCTAATCAGTCCATAGTGCCGGTAAAGAAGCCATTGAAGGTCAGGCGCCCGGTCAGGGGATCTTCTGTCAGTGCCTCGGGCCGGCCGATGTCACCGCTATGGAACTTCATGCCGGGGTAGACGATCATGCGGTTATACCGCGCGGGAACCGTCAGCACTTTCTCGAAATAGGCGTTGGAGTCGATCATGTAGCCGCACGATAGGCGGTAGTGTTGGAAAAACGCTTCCGCCTCCATGCGGTTCGAATCAATCAGCAGTTGCGTCAGCGGCGGCCTCTCGAGAAGGGGCCGAAAAAAATGCGTGCCTCCGAGCGGCGGATCATCGAATAGATACAGCACCGAGGCCAAGGGCAGCTTTCCCGGAGGAGCCTGCAGACGATCGCGGTGGCACAGCGACTGCGCCGGGGTCAATTGTTCCGGCGCCAAGGTCACCATGGAGAGGCGGCAGTAAGCATCGACGATACGGGCAATGCCGAAATGAAGCCGTAGCCAGGGCGATACCGTGCCCAGCAGCGCCGCCGTGACCGTATCGGGTAGCCTCAGCTCGCGTCCCGGATAGGCGTTGTGCTGCGGCGGTTCGAATTGTGCGGCGAATTCTGCAGCACGGCTTCGCCATCGTTCGGGCTCCAACAGGATGTCATCGAAAACCAGACACAGGCCGCCACCGGGAATCGGCAAAGCCTGCGGAACGATATCGGGACGGAACATCGGTCAGTCCGGCGGAAACAGGAACTGCAGGGGAATATCCAGGCGCGCCGCCCAGGCCTGCTCGCTGTGCTCGGTGCCCGGAAATACCTGCGTCCGCCAATGGGCATCGGTGTATCCCCGTCGCCGCATTACCGCATCGGCGCGGACCTGCAGGGGTGCATACAGAGCGTCCAGCGTGGCGGTACCGTGGTCGAAGTAGATCCGGTGCGACACCGGATCCGGCAATGCCGCCTGCATGTAGTCGAAGAACGCCTGCGGAATGGGATTATTGTCCACCGTGAAGATTCCGGGCCAGTGCGTGGAAACACAGGCCGCCGCACCGAACACCTGCGGATATTCGGAAATGGCGTACATGGAAATCAGGCCGCCCATGCTGGAACCCATCACGGCGGTGTGCTCGGGGCCCGTGTCGACGCTGAAGTGGGCGTCGATATAGGGTTTGAGTTCTTCCACCACAAACTTCAGGTAGGCATCGGAATCGACCGCGCCATCGAACAGCGCCTGCTGCGGATTGCGTTTCATCCCGAGCAGCTGGCGGCGGAAGTCATCCGGCAGGGCCTCGAACGGTTTCTGCGGAAAATACTCGACATGGCGGCGCTTGCCGCCGTTGTGAATGCCGACGATGAGGAAGGGCCGGGTTTTGCCTTCGGCCATCAACCGGGCGGCGGTTTCATCAGCTTGCCACTCCTGCTTATTCCAGGTGATTCCGGCATCGAACAGCATCTGGCCGTCCTGCATATACAGCACGGCATATTTCTTTTTGTCGGAATAGCCCGGCGGCAGCCAGACGTCGACATCGCGCGGCGGAATGTTTCTGGAAGGAAATGCAGCCAGCCTCTGTACGCTACCGGTCGTGGGTTTCGGTATCGGTGTATCGACAACATCAGCACGAACGCCGCAAGGTATGACGCACAGCATTGCGGCCAGGATGAATGCCGCGCCTTTCAGGACTGTCATGGTGATGGCTCCTTTGTCATGCATAGCGTACGCCCACCACAGGAAATCCGGCAACATCCAATTCAGGCCGGCCAGGGATGCGGGCAGGACGGCCGGGCTATACCGAAACCGCGGATTTTCACGGCCGACCCTACATCGGCTGCCGAGGGCAATGTTAAGATGTTTACGTTTATCCACAGCTTAAACGGAACGTATCATGAGTCATGCCGGTATCCGGAAAGTCATCATCGTCGGCGGCGGTACCGCCGGCTGGATGGCTGCCTCCTTCCTCTCCCAGGCCCTCAATGGCAAGTTCGCCATCGAACTGATCGAATCCGACGACATCGGCACCGTCGGCGTCGGCGAAGCAACCATTCCACCGATCATCAACTTCAATTCGGCATTGGGAATCGATGAAACCGATTTCATCAAGGCCACCCAGGCCAGCTTCAAACTTGGCATCGAATTCCGCAACTGGGGCGGTCTGGGCGAGCGTTACGTGCACGGTTTCGGCGGCATGGGCCAGAGCACCGGGATAATCGACTTTCACCATTACTGGCTGAAGATGCATCTGGCCGGCAAGGCTGACTGCATCAAAGATTATTCGCTAAACCTGCTGGCCTGCGAACACAACAAGTTCCTGCGTGCACAGCATGATATTCCGAATTCGCCGCTGAAGGATCTCGGACATGCGTTCCATTTCGATGCCGGCCTATATGCCAAATTCCTGCGCGGCTATGCCGAGAACAAAGGAGTTGTGCGCACTGAAGGCAAAATTGCTTCGGTCCAGCAGCATCCGGAAACCGGATTCATCACTTCGGTGACGCTCGAAAGCGGCAGCGTGCATGCCGGTGACCTATTCATCGACTGCTCCGGATGGCGCGGTCTGTTGATCGAGGAAACCCTGAAAACCGGTTACGACGACTGGAGCCACTGGCTGCCGATGAACCGTGCGCTGGCAGTACCCTGCGAGTCGGTATCGCCACTGACGCCCTACACGCGCTCGACCGCGCATGGCGCCGGCTGGCAGTGGCGGATTCCGCTGCAGCACCGCACCGGCAACGGCCACGTCTACTGCAGCGAATACATCAGTGACGATGAGGCAGCAGCTGTGCTGCTGGCCAATCTCGACGGCAAAGCCTTGGGCAGCCCGCGCCCGCTGCGCTTCGTAACCGGTAAGCGCAAGAAGTTCTGGAATAAAAACGTGGTCGCCATCGGGCTAGCATCCGGCTTCATGGAGCCGCTGGAGTCGACCTCGATCCATCTCATCCAGAAAGGCATTTCCCGGCTGGTGTCGTTATTCCCTGATGCCGGTTTCGACCCGGTCAACATCGATGAGTTCAATCGCCAGGCCACGGCCGAATTCGAGCAGATCCGTGACTTCATCATTCTGCATTACAAGGCCACCAAACGCGACGACACCCCGTTCTGGAACTACGTGCGCAACATGCCGATACCCGACAGTCTGCAGCAGAAGATGGATCTGTTCCGCGCCAACGGCCGCATCTACCGCCTCAACAACGAACTGTTCACCGAAGTCAGCTGGTTCCAGGTCATGTTCGGGCAGGGCATCACGCCGCAGGGCTACCACCCGCTGGTCGATGCCAAATCAGAAGAACTGATTGAGAAGATGGTCAACAACGTGAAAGAAGTCATGCACGGCGTGGTCAAGCTGATGCCGACGCACGAGGAGTTCATCGCCAAGAACTGCAAAGCGCCGCCGATGGCGATGTAACGACGAAGCCGAACCCTTGTTCATCCATATGTCGAGTTGATTTTCGATGACCCCATTTGAACTATCCGTCATGTTCTTCCTGCAGATGGCGTTCATTCTCGCGGTGTGCCGCATGACCGCGTGGCTGTTCATGAAAATCGGACAGTCGCGCGTGGTCAGCGAGATGATTGCCGGCGTGCTGATGGGCCCCTCGCTGATGGGCTGGCTGTTTCCGGAATTTTCAGCTTACCTGTTTCCGACGGAATCCAAGGCCATCCTGTTTTCGGTTGCACAGCTTGGCTTGGTGCTGTACATGTTCCTGATCGGTGTCGAGTTCGATGTCGATCTTATCCGCAAACGCGTGCGCAGCGCAGCCAGCATTTCGATCGCCGGTATTGTGGCGCCATTTTTATTGGGCGGCACGCTGGCCTATTTCATCGCCGATGATCCGCAACTATTCGCTGAAAAAACCACCAGCTTAGAAGCCGTGTTGTTTATGGGTGCGGCCATGGCCATTACCGCCTTCCCGATGCTGGCGCGCATCATTTTCGAACAAGGCCTGACCAAAACTTCGCTTGGTACTTTGGCGCTGGCGGCCGGAAGCATGGATGATATGGCCGCATGGTGCGTACTAGCCGTGGTGCTGGCCAGCTTTCATTCGGATTGGAGCATCGCCTTCATTGCGATTGGCGGCGGGATTTTCTTCGCTGTCGTTTGCCTGACCTTGGTCCGCCGGCTGTTGCAGCCGATGGGCGAACGCGTTGAAAAAAGCGGCGTGATCAGCCCGGACATGCTGGTATTCACCTTGATGCTGGTGATGCTGGGCGCCTGGTTCACCGATTTCATCCAGATCTATGCCGTGTTCGGTGCATTCATGATGGGCGTGGCCATGCCGCGCGGCAAGTTCGCCGCCGAACTGCATCGGACCATGTACCCCTTGACCGTGGCCCTGTTGTTGCCGGTATTCTTCGTGTATTCCGGCCTCAACACCAAAATCGGTTTGGTGAATACGCCGGCGCTTTGGGCGCTTACCGGCGCGGTGCTGCTGGTGGCGATTGCCGGCAAAGGCGTGGCCTGCTATCTGGCGGCACGCTGGAGCGGTGAACCGCACAAGGAAGCGATGGGCATCGGCACACTGATGAATGCGCGCGGCCTGATGGAACTGATCATCCTCAACATCGGACTGGAACGCGGCATCATCGAGCCGACGCTGTTCACCATCATGGTGCTGATGGCGGTGGCAACCACCTTGATGGCCACGCCGATTTTCGAGCGCATCTACGGCAAGAAGGAATTGCGCACAACCTGATTGCGGGCGGCCGTCAGGGCCGCCCATAGGGTCGGATTATTTGCCTTTCTTGGCGGCTTTCTCGGCGCGCTTTTCTTTCAGGGATTTTTCCGGCTTCTTCTTGGTTTCTTTCTTCTGGTTCATGCCTTTGGACATGGCGATCTCCTCGTTGCGGTGTTACTAGGATTATGCCGGATTTATGCCAAGACCGAAATATCCCCAACCGCATTAAATTGAGCGGCCAGATTGCCTAGCAAAGCCAAACGATTGCCGCGTATAGCCGCCTCGTCAGCATTCACCATTACGCCCTCAAAAAAGGCATCCACCGGCACACGCAATCCGGCCAAGGCCTGTAAAACAGCCACATAATCGCGGGCAGCCAGCTTAGCTGCATTGTTTTGCGCCACCGTTTGAACGGCGTGCCATAGGTCTTTCTCGGCTTTTTCCTGCAACAAGGCTTCCGATACCGAAGCTCCTGCTTCACTGCCGGATTTTTTCAGAATATTGCCGATGCGTTTATTGGCGGCTGCCAAAGCCGCCGCTTCCGGCAGTTTGGCGAATTCGGCAATGGCAGCCAGACGCTTGGCGAAATCAGGTAGCGCCAATCCCCAATCTGCTCTGTGTGCTTCACTCGACAATACCGCTTCGAACTGTTGCTCTGTAAGGCCTTTGTCAGAGAAATAGTTTTTTAGTCGATCTAATACAAAACCGGCCATGTCAAATGCTGATTCAGCAGGCTGAACCGGTTGAAGTTGTACCGCCTGATTCAATAATTTAGCAAGGGGCAAATCAAACCCGCCTTCGAGCAAAGTCCGCGCCAAGCCAAGCGCATTGCGTCGCAGCGCAAATGGATCTTTGTTGCCGGTCGGTTTCAACCCGGCAGCGAAGCCACCCGCCAACGTATCTAGACGCTCGGCGATGGCCAGCACCTGGCCCAGCTTGGAAGCGGCGATGGCATCACCGGCAAAGCGCGGCAGATAGGCTTCATCAATGGCTATGGCCACGGCCTCGTGCTCACCGGCGGCCTTGGCATAGTAACGGCCGGCGATACCCTGCAGTTCCGGGAACTCACCGACCATGCGCGATTGCAGATCGGCCTTGGACAGTTCTGCCGCGCGTCGGGCCTGGGCGAAATTCAGTCCGGCATCGCGGGCGATGCTTTCCGCCAAGGCCGCGATACGTACGGTCTTGTCGGCATAGCTGCCGAGTTTCTGCTGATACGTAACGGAAGCCAGGCCTTCAGCCATGGCGGCAACGCCCTGCTTGAGGTCTTCATCGTAAAAGAACGCGGCATCGGCGAAGCGCGGACGGATGACGCGCTCGTAACCCTGCTTGATCTGCGCCGGGTCTTTCGAATCGATGTTGGCGATGCCGATGAAGTATTCGGAGAGTGCGCCGTCGGTTTCGCGCAGCGGGAAGAATTTCTGGTTAGCCTGCATAGTGGACACCAGCGCCTCGTGCGGCACACGCAGAAACGCCGGCTCGAACTGGCAGAGAATGGCGGCTGGCCACTCGACCAGGCAGTTCACCTCTTCCAGAAGCGCATCGGGAATATCCGCCTGTTTGCCGACGGTCGCGGCGGCGGCACTGATTTGCGTGGCAATCCGTTGCCGGCGCTCGGCCGGATTCACCAGCACCTGTTTTGCACGCAGGATGTCCACGTAGTTTTCCGGATGAGCGATATCGACCGCCTCCGGCGCGTGGAAGCGATGTCCATGCGAGGCACGGCCGGCCTTTAGGCCCAGTACCGTCATCGGCACCACGACATTGCCATACAGAGCCACCAGCCAATGTACCGGACGCACGAACTGGGTATCGCGGCTACCCCAGCGCATCGGTTTCGGAATCGGCATGGCCTTCACCGCTTCGTTGACGATGTCCGGTAACAATTCGAGCGTCAGGCCGCCGGCCCGGGAACTGCGGGCGACGAAACGTTCGCCCTTGGCGTCGCTGATGCGCGACAGTTCTGCGATGGTCAGGCCGTTCTTCTGGGCAAATGCCTGCAGGGCCGGTGTCGGCTGGCCGGCGGCATCGAGTGCGATAGTGGCATAGGGACCGAACACTTCCGCATGCTGTGCCGGCTGTTCGCTCTGCACCGCATCGATGCACACTGCAAGCCGGCGCGGCGAATACAGGCCGTGCACTTCGCCCATGGCCAGGCCGCGTTTGTGCAGACCTTCGGCAATGCCCTCGGCGAAGGCCTTGGCCAGCTCCGGCAGGGCTTTCGGCGGCAGTTCTTCGGTGCCGAGCTCGATCAACAGGGCTTGCGTGTTCATGCGGACACCGTTTTCAGGTTCGGGAAGCCCAGCTTCTCGCGCTGGGCGTAATAAGCTTCAGCCACCGCACGCGACAGGGTGCGCACGCGCAGAATGTAGCGCTGGCGTTCGGTCACCGAAATGGCGCGACGGGCATCGAGCAGATTGAAACTGTGCGAGGCCTTGCACACCTGTTCATAGGCCGGCAACGGCAGACCGAGTTCGACCAGCTTCAGGGCTTCCTTCTCGCAGGCATCGAAACGGTGGAACAGTTCGGGCACATCGGCGTGTTCAAAATTGTAGGCACTCTGCTCGACTTCATTCTGATGATAGACATCACCGTACTTGACCACGCCCTGCGGACCGGTGGTCCAGACCAGGTCGTACACGTTGTCGACATTCTGCAGATACATGGCCAGACGTTCGAGACCATAGGTGATTTCACCGGTGACCGGTTTGCATTCCAGGCCGCCGGCCTGCTGGAAGTAGGTGAACTGGGTGACCTCCATGCCGTTGAGCCAGACTTCCCAACCCAGACCCCAGGCGCCGAGGGTCGGCGATTCCCAGTTGTCTTCCACAAAACGCAGATCATGCACCAACGGATCGATGCCGAGCGCCTTCAGCGAATCCAGATACAGCTCGAGGATGTTGTCGGGGTTCGGCTTCAACACCACCTGATATTGGTAGTAACGTTGCAGGCGGTTCGGATTGTCGCCGTAACGGCCATCGGTCGGGCGTCGGCTCGGCTGCACATAGGCCGCGTTCCACGGCTCCGGCCCGAGCGCACGCAGGAAGGTCGCCGGATGGAAGGTGCCGGCACCGACTTCGATGTCGAAGGGTTGGATCAGCACACAGCCCTGGGCGGCCCAATACTGGTTCAGGCGCAGGATGATGTCTTGGAAACTCGGTGCCGACATGGCGGTTTCGCTCTTTTCGGTGAATGTGGCTATTATAAAGGCTGTTCGCCGCGGTCAGGCACTTACAGAGAGGTTTTCATGGAAATCAGAAAGGCAAGCGTTTCCGATATGTTCGGCTGGCTTATCAGTAGCTTCAAGTTAGTCGGAAAGTACTGGGGCACCTTCATGCTGGCCGCCCTGGTCAGCCTGGCCGCCATCTTCCTACTGGCATTTGTGGCGGGCCTGGTCATCGGCCTGGGCGCGGCCGGCGCCGCCATGGGCGATGTCAACAGCATCGATTGGCAGAAAATCGCATTGATGTATGCCGCAATCCTGTTAGTGGCTCTGATTCTGGTGCCGCCATTCATCGCGGGCTGGTTCGTACTCACCGGCAAACTGGCCGACGGCCAATCGGCCTCGCTCGGTGATTTATTCTCCGGATACGGTGACGCTACCCGCTGGAAGAAGCTGATTGCCTTCGGTTTCATCGGCGCCGTACTGAACATCGCCGTGCAGGGGGGGTACATCCTAATCTGCATGGCACTGGGTATCGGCAGCGACGACATCGGTCAGTTCATGAGTGCGCAGCTGAACAATGATCCGGAAGCCATGGCCGGTCTTTCCTCAGGCTTCTGGGCCGCCTATGCCGGCATCATCCTAATTGGCTCCGTGCTACAGACTGCGTTCATGCTCGGCTTCTGTCAGGTTGCGTTGACCGACACCGGTGCCGTCGATTCGGTGAAGGACGGCATTGCCGCGACCCTGAAAAATCTCGGCAGCTTGCTGCTATTCATGCTCGCCATGCTGTTGGTCGTGATTGCCGCAGCACTGGTGATCGCGCTGCTCGCAGGGCTGCTCATCGCAGCGATCAGCATGCTCAACAGCAACATCGCTCTGGCGCTCGGTGCCGTGTTATACATCCTGTTACTGTTGTTCATTTATCCGCTGATGTTCTCGTTCCAGTATCTGTTCTGGCGCGATGTCCTCGGTGGCGGTGGCAAGCCCGCGACTGTCAGCGATTCGGAAGTTTTGATCTAAGCGCCGCAGCGCGGATTTCGTCCCAGCGTCCGGCCGCAATGGCCGGGCGTGCGGCCAGCCAGGACACGCCCACGCTCGGGATGTTGGCTTCGGCCAGATACACCGGCAGATCGGCTTCGGTGATGCCGCCGGTGCAGCAGAAGCAGGCCTCTGGAAAGGGGCCGGCGAAGGCCTTGGCCAAAGCGATGCCGTTAATGGCACTGGCCGGAAACAGTTTGAAATGGGTCAGTCCGGCATTCAGGCCGAACATGAGCTCGGATGCGGTAGCGATGCCCGGCAACAGGTCCAGACCCAGATCGCGGGCACCCTCGAGCAGTTCCGTACTGATACCCGGCGATACCACCAATTCCGCACCGGCATCCTTGACCTGTTGCAGATGACGGCGATTCACGGCGGTGCCGGCGGTCAATTGCATGGCCGGCACCTGCTTGGCGATGGCTTCCATGGCCGCCAGCGCCTGTGGCGTGCGCAGGGTGATTTCAATGGCGCTGATGCCGGCATCGAGCAGGGCTTCCGCCAACGGCACGGCCTGCGCGGCATCGTCGATGACCACGACCGGAATCACCGGATTGCCGAAGAAACGCCGGATGGCCTCGCTCATGGTTTCTCTCCGAAAAAGATACTGCAGCCGGTTTCCGTGCCGGATACATGGTCACGGAATAATTGGAAATATTCACGGCCCAGGCCGGTCTGATGACCGGATTCAGTACAGGATGACGAAGGCCGACTGGCCAATTCCGCCTCACTGACATGCAGGTGCAGCGCGCCGGAGCGCGCATCGATGCTAATGAGGTCGCCATCGCGAACTTTACCAATCAGACCGCCTTCATCGGCAGCAGGGCTGAGGTGAATCGCGGCCGGTACCTTGCCGGATGCGCCGGACAAACGGCCATCGGTGACCAAAGCCACGCGATGGCCTTTATCCTGCAGATTCGCCAAAAGCGGCATGAGCTGATGCAACTCCGGCATACCATTGGCACGCGGCCCCTGGAAGCGCACGACGGCGACCAGATCACCATTCAAATCACCGGCTTTGTGGGCTTTTGCCATCGCGATCTGGCTGTCGAAAACGCGGGCCGGTGCCGAGACTGCCCATTTCGACTCATCCAATGCCGAAATCTTGATCACCGCCTGGCCGAGATTGCCTGCCAGCTTGCACAAGCCGCCCTGCGGCGAGAACGGATTGCTGGCCGGGCGCAATATGCTTTCATCGCCGGACTGCAGCGGCGGATCTTTCCAGTACAGATGACCCTGTACCAGACTCGGCTCGCGCGCATACGACGAGATCGGTTCACCGATGACGCTCCGTGCTTCGGCATGCAACAATCCGGCCGCCAACAGCTCGCGAATGATAAACGCCATGCCACCGGCCGCATGGAACTGATTGACGTCGGCCGAGCCATTCGGATAAATGCGGGCCAATAAGGGCGTGACCGCGGACAACTCGGCCAGATCATCCAGCGTTAAAACATAACCAACCGCGCGCGCCATGGCGATGATATGGATCATCAGATTGGTCGAGCCGCCGGTCGCCATCAAGCCGACGATGCCGTTGACCAAGGAACGGGCATCGATGACTTGATGGAACGGCAGGAACTCATTGCCCAAGGCGCTGTGGCGGGCTACCGTCTGTACCGCGAATTCGGTCAGGCGCTCGCGTAAATCGCCCGATGGCGGCACAAACGCGCTGCCGGGGATGTGCAGACCCATCATCTCCATGAGCAGCTGGTTGGAGTTGGCCGTGCCGTAGAACGTGCAGGTTCCTGCGGCGTGGTAAGAACCGGCCTCCACGGCCAATAATTCTTCGCGGCTGGCCAGGCCGTCTGCGTAGCGTTGGCGAACCTTGGCTTTTTCCGCATTGGCAATGCCGGACGGCATGGGTCCAGCCGGAACAAAGACCACGGGCAGATGCCCGAAGGCGGCGGCACCGATAAACAGGCCCGGCACGATTTTGTCGCAGACGCCCAGCATCAGTCCGGCATCGAACGCGTCATGCGTGAAGGCTACGGCCGTTGCCAGTGCGATGACTTCACGGCTGAACAGGGACAGTTCCATGCCGGGTTGGCCTTGGGTCACACCGTCGCACATCGCCGGCACGCCGCCGGCGACCTGTGCCGTGGCTTGGCAGGCGCGTGCCCAATCGCGGATTTTTGCCGGATAGGTTTCATACGGCTGATGCGCCGAGAGCATGTCGTTGTAGGCGGTGACGATGCCGATATTGGGAAACCCGCCGAAGCCTAGAGCAGACTTATCGCCGCCACTGGCCGCCATCACGTGCGCCAGATTGGAACACGACAGGCGCGAACGCGCCGGGGTAGAGCGCACCTGCGCCTGCATGCGGCCGGTGTAATCGGCACGCAGATCAGAGCTGCGTTCAATGATTCGTTCGGTAACGGCAGCGATGACCGGATGCAGACTCATGCGGGACTCCAGAAAATATCGACAGGACCAGCGTATTCGGCCAGAAAACGGGCTACAGCGTAGTGCCGGGCGCGGCCATCAAGACTATGCTCCAGAACATCGCGCTTATCGGCACCGCTGATACAGAACAGCACGTGCCGTGTCTGCAGCAACGCCGGCAAGGTGAAGCTGAGGCGGTCGGTTTTACCGACGCCGGGGGCAAATCGCATCGGCATTACCACACGTCCGGCAGCGGCCTCCATGGCCGCTTGGTAATCGGCGCTCTCCGCGAACAGCGAAGCGATGTGGCCGTCGGCGCCCATGCCGATCACGGTGATGTCGAACGGCAATCCGAAACCACGAACAGCGGTATCGGCAGCGCAAGCCGGATCAGCAGCCTCGGTATACAGGCCCTGCCAGGCGCCGAGCTGCGCCATGACGTCTGCGAATGCTGCCGCGATGGCGCGTTCGTTGCTCTGGGGGTCGGTCAGCGGTACGCAACGCTCGTCGATCAAGGCCATCCGCACCTTAGGCCATGGCATGGCGGCAGCAGCGAAATCGGCATAGGCGGCCATCGGCGTACTACCGCCGGCCAGACCGATACGAACGCTGCCATGGTCGGCAATTGCATCGTGACTGAGCTGCTGCAGATGCCGTGAAAGTGCCGCGGCCATGGTGGCGGCATCGGCATGCACCTGCCAGCGCGCGGCTTGTGGCTGAGCGGTCGGCATCATTCGAAATCCGGCCCGTTGCCGCCGGCCGGATAATGCAGCAATGGCGCTTGCGTGGTCTTGCGGGCGGCATGGATCTGATCAACCCAGGCCCAAGCCTGTTCGAGTTCATCACGGCGCACGAACAAGGTACGGTCGCCCTTGATGGCATCACGGATGAGACGTTCGTAGGCGATGTGACGGATCTTGCCATTGCCGGCATCGGTGATTTCCAGATTCAGCGCCACCGGCTTCAGTATGAACTCATGCACATCCGGGGTCTTGTTGAAGATTTCAAGCGTAATCGACTCATCGGGCTGCATCTGGATGACCAAGCGGTTGCACAGATCGGTATCCGGTTTCTGGCCGAACAGATATTGCGGCACTTCCTTGAAGGTAATGATCACTTCGGTATGTTTTGATGCCAGACGCTTGCCGGTTTTCAGATAAAACGGCACGCCCTTCCATCGCCAGTTGTCGACATGCGCCTTGATGGCCACGAAGGTTTCGGTATTGCTGATCTCAGCAGCATCGGGCTCATCGTTGTATCCCGGCATATGGCCTTCAGTGGAAGCCGTATATTGGCCGAAAATAACACAGTCGATGAAATTGGCTGCGGTGATTGGATGCAAGGCCTGCAGCACTTTGATTTTTTCATTGCGGATTGCCTCGGAACTGCCGTTCACCGGCGGCTCCATGGCAATCAGCGAAATCAGCTGCAGCATGTGATTCTGTACCATATCGCGCAACGCGCCGCTCTTGTCGTAATAGGCCCAGCGGCCACCAATGCCCAGTGACTCAGCGATGGTGATGTGCACGCTTTCGATATGGTGGCTGTTCCAAAGCGGCTCGAAGATGGCATTACCGAAACGCAGAGCCAGCAGATTCTGCACCGCCTCCTTGCCGAGGTAATGGTCGATGCGGTAAGTCTGTACCTCGGCCAGCACATTAGCGATGCCGTCGGAAATGGCGCGGCTGCTAGCCAGGTCCTTGCCGATTGGTTTTTCCAGAATTACCCGCGTACGCGGATCGATCAGGCCGGCGCCCTGCAGATTGGCTACGATCGGCGTAAACAAATCCGGCGGCATCGATAGGTAACTGATGGCGACATGGCGTCCGGCACGCCTCAGATTATCGGCAAGATCGGCATAATCGGCAGCACGGCCGGCATCAAGATTGATGAATTCGATCTTGGCCAGAAATGCCGCAAGCCGATGACGGTTGCCGTCGTTCAGTTCTTCGGAGAGCACCCTGTGCAAACGGGCGTGCAGCTCGGCGGTAGTTCCGCTGCGGCTGACGCCGTAAAGCGCCATATCCTGAGGCAGCGAGCCATCGCAATGCAGCCGGAATAACGACGGCCAGAGCATGCGTAGGGCCAAATCGCCATGGGCGCCGAAGAGTAGGAATGCGGGAGCAGTCATTATGGCCTGGGCCGGGACTCGGATGAACACATCGCCTAGCATAGCAAAACCGTGCAGCCGAGCCGCATTTAACGGCCCTGCAAACGAATGTAATGGTTTATTTCACCGGGGATACCGGCGTGCTATGGGCTTTGGCTTTTAGCAGCAGACGTGCGGCCACGATACCGATTTCGTAAAGGGCCCACATCGGCAACGCCAGCATAATCTGCGATAGGCCGTCAGGTGGCGTGATGATAGCGGCGATGATGAAGAAGGCAACGATGACATAACCGCGCCATTCGACCAGTTGTTCGACCTTGACCCAACCCAACAGTACGGCGACCAGCACCGCAATCGGCACTTCGAAACTGACACCTCCAGCCAACAGCAGTACCAGCACGAAGTCAAGATACTTGCCGATGTCGGTCATCATCGCAACCCCCTCGGGCGCGGTCGAGTTCAGGTAGGCAAACATCACCGGCAGCAGTGCGAAATAGGTGAAGGCACAGCCGAGATAAAACAGAAGCGTCGCCGCCAGCAGCAATGGGCGCGCCATATTTTTCTCACGCTCGTACAGAGCCGGGGCCACGAATGCCCAAATCTGGTAGAGGATATAGGGTGCGGCGATGAACAGTGCGGCGAAAAATGCCAGTTTCATCGGCACGAAAAACGTGGATGCCACTTCAATGGCGACCAACTGACTACCCGGCGGCAAGGTCTGCTTGAGCGGCACGGCCAGCCAGGCATACAACGGATTGGCGAACGGCAATAGTACGAGAAATACCGCCAACACCGCCACCACTGCGTATAACAGGCGTTGGCGCAACTCCAGCAGATGCGACATCAGTGATTGTTCGTTACCGGCATTCACCAGAGCGCGCCCTGTTTGGGGTGGGTGTCATCCGGGCCGTCTTCGGCCGGGCGTTCGTCGACCGGGCCATCCGGTGCCGGTGTGGCGGCTTCCGGCGGCACATCCATTTCAGCGGCGGTGTTGCCGGCTTCGCTACGGTGCCCGGAGCTTGCAGCCTCGGCAACGGCTTCAAACTCGTGGTTGATGTCGGCTTCGGACTGCTGCAAATCGTCGGTCAAGGCCTGCACCGGGGCCTTGATGCTGTTTTCGACATCCTGCAGATGCTTCTTCATTTCTTCCTGGGCCAGCTCCAGCTCCAGTTCCGATTTCACCGAATACCACTGCGCACGGGCCTTGCGGATCCATAGACCGGTGAAACGTGCTGCTTTCGGAAGTCGCTCCGGACCGAGCACGAGCAAGGCGACCACCGCGATGATCAGCAGCTCGCTGAAACCGACGTCGAACATGTTTAGGCTTGGCTGTCGTTGTCGGGTTTTTTCTGATCAAGGCTTTCCGGCTTGGCATCGTCATCCTTCATGCCCTTTTTGAAGCCTTTGATGGCGCCACCCAGATCGCTACCGATGTTGGCCAGCCGCTTGGTGCCGAACACCAGCAATACGATGACCAGAATGATGATCAATTCCCGCATACCTACCATGACACTGCTCCTGAGATGAATTTACCGCGGATTATTTCTTGGCCTGACGGCTGCTACCTTCTTCCAGTTGATTGCGGAAGTCGATGATGGCCGGGTTCTGGGTCTGCGTGCGGCCATCGAAAATCGAGGCCGGTGACGCCATGTCGCCATATACGACTTCATTGCTTTTACGGTCGATGCGGATGACGGTACCGTCAAGCGCGACGCCGGCAAACAGGCCCTTGGAACGGGAATAGCTGTAGATTTCGGCTTTCAGGTTCTCGTCGGTGCTGGCCTGCACATTACGCCCGACTGGACCGGCGGCAACCGCGGCATCGGCACCGAGGGTGAATTTGCCCTTGATGATGCCATCGACCCCGTCTTTGCTGGTGAATACCAGAATCAAGTCGGATTTCTGCACGCCGGCCTGGAAGCCCAGGCTGCCGCCGCCGACATTGATATAGTTGGGATTTGACCAGACGCCGTCGGCACCACGAACTGAAATTAGGCCCTTGCCACCCCGACCACCGATCCCCAGCGCAGCCTTGGTGAGCTTCGGAACAACGGCGATGGCATAAGCCTCGGCCAACAGGCGTTCGGGAATCGAGTTCTCCGGAATCGCCGACATTTCCTTGAGCACGGTGGTCGCCGAACGGGTACGTTCATCCGGGGTGGTGTTGGCGGAAACACTGGTGGCAGCGAACAGCAGAATGACGGCAAACAGGGCACGCATAGCGGGTTCCTTTATAGTGGGAGGCAGGCCTCAGCGTATTGGATAATGATAACCCCTGACGCCGGGTTCACCTACAATTGTTTACCTTGGATTCATTTTAGCGCCGGAAGTTCAACCCATGTCGATGAAAAACCGCCAACGCCTGATTCTGCTGGTCAATCTAGGAACCCCGGATGCCCCGACCGCCGGCGCGGTGCGGCGCTATCTGGCCGAGTTCCTGCATGACTACCGCGTGGTCGATCTCAGCCGCTGGCTGTGGTGCATCCTGCTGCATTTCATCATCCTACCGGTACGCTCGGGCCGCGTGGCCAAAAATTATGCCAAAATCTGGCTACCGAAAGGCTCACCCTTGCTGGTGTACTCGCAGGGTCTGGCCGATAAACTGCAGCACCAGATGCCGAATTCCGAGGTGCGGTTAGCCATGCGTTACGGCAATCCGTCGATTGCCTCGGTGCTGGCCGATTATCCGGATCTGCGTGAATTGACCGTGCTGCCCCTTTATCCGCAATATTCAGCCACCACTACTGCCTCGGTGTTCGATGCGGTAGCCAAGTTCTACCTCAAACAAGAGCGCGTGCCGAATCTGCGTTTCATCCGCGAATACTACCGTCACCCGGCCTGGCTGGACGCGATGGAAGCGCGTATCCGAAACCATTGGGACTTGCATGGACGCGGCGAGCGCCTACTGTTTTCCTTTCACGGCATCCCGCAACGCTTCGCCGAGCGCGGCGATCCGTACCCGCAGCATTGCCGCGAAAGCGCGGAAGCCATTGCCGAGCGGCTAGAGCTTGCACCGGAGCACTGGCTGATGACCTATCAATCCCGCTTCGGGCGCGAACCCTGGTTGCAGCCCTATACCGACAAAACCCTCGAGCGGCTCGGCGCCGACGGTATGAAAACCCTCGACCTGGTCTGCCCCGGCTTTGCCGTGGATTGTCTGGAAACCCTGGAAGAGATCAGCGTGGAAAATGCACATCTGTTCCAACAGGCCGGCGGCCAGGAACTGCGTTACATCGGCGCCCTAAATGATGAACCGGGCCATGTGGCGGCACTGGCGCGGGTGCTGGAAAGCAACGGATGAGCGGTCATCAGGAATTCATGCTGGAGACCGCGCGTGGTCGCATCGCCGCATTGCGGCTGGGCAACCCGAAGGGCCCGAAAGTGCTGGCACTGCATGGTTGGCTCGACAACGCGGCCAGTTTCCTTCCGATGGCGCCCTATCTGGCGGATGCCGATCTGGTCGCCATCGACATGATCGGTCACGGTGCCAGCACGCACATATCGACCGGTTACGATTACGCCTTCGTCGACTGGCTGCACGACATCCTCGATGTGCTCGATGCCCTCGGTTGGTCACAGGCGCATCTGCTCGGGCATTCACTCGGCGGCGCACTGGCCACGGTGGTTGCCGCCGGCGCGCCGGAACGCGTGCTGTCGCTGGCGCTGATCGAAGCACTCGGTCCACCGCCGTGGCCGGGTGAACAGGCTACCGAACGCCTGCGCAAAGCCATCACCGGCCGCCGCAAGCCGGCCTCCGTGCCGCGCCTTATTCCCGATATCGCCACCGCCGTACGTGCCCGCCTGCAGGCCACTGAAAAATCGGAAGCGGCCGCACGGCTGCTGGTAGAGCGCAATCTGAAACCGGTGGCAGGCGGCTATCAATGGCGCAGCGATCCACGTTTGATGTGGCCCTCGCACATGCGCGCCGAAGAGGTCTCGGTGCGCAACTGGCTGACGGCCATTGCATGCCCGGTGCTGCTGGTCGCCGCCGATCCGGCTCCGGTATATTTCCAGCCGGAAATCCGCAATGCCCGTTTTGACTGCCTGAAACACGGCGAGATGCACGTGATTTCAGGCACGCACCATGTACACATGGATAAAGCGGGCGAGGTGGCGGCGCTGATTTCGGCATTCTGGACATCCCGCGCGAACCTGCCATAATCTGGCTATACCATGCGTGAGGGGAATCACCATGTGGATGAAACTACATGTCACGCTCGCGTTATCGGCGGTCTGCCTATCTGCCGAAGCGCAGCTGAAGGACCGCTTCGAGGTGGTCAGTGGCCGTACCAGCACGCCTTCTCCGATAGAAAACGGCAGCGTCGCCGCCGAGAGCCGGGCCAATCCGGAGATTCTGATTGCCGAGCGCCGCTACCGTGAAGCAGCTGGAATATACCGTGCACAGATCCGGCAATATCATGACCTCAATGACATGAAGCCGCTGGACCAGGCGTGTCAGGGTCTATACCGCGCGCTGCTGCTATCGGACGCGCTTGATGCCAATCCGGATGCCTTCGAACTCTGCCGCAGCGAAGAGCTCGACAAATTATTCGCGCGGGCGGACCGGGAACCGATGTTTCTGACCAATCCGATTTTCCAGACCCCGATCAGCTGGGTTAAGACCGCCGACCCAGGCCGGACTTACAACGTGCAGATCCGATTCGACATCAACGAAACTGGGCGTGCGGAGAATTTCGATTTCATCCGGCACGAAGGCTATTACCTGTCCTACCCGGTGCTGTCGGCGCTGAAGCAGAGCAAATACCTTCCGGCGGTGAAGGACGGCAAGCCGGTTCGCCGTTCCGGAAACCTGATCCAGGTCACGTTCTGTCTTGAGCGCGGCGTGCGTTGTCAGGAAGCGTCTGGCAATTAACCGAACAGCCTCCGCGCCTCGGCCTTGATGGTCGGTCCGTGTGTGCGGAGATAATCGCGGTGATCGCGCCAATCCGGGCAGCGTGCTTCCACTTCATGCCAGAACTTCGGGGAATGATTGCGCTGCAGCAGATGGCAGAGCTCATGCACCAGCACATATTCAGCGACCGGCTCGGGTGCGAACAGCAGCGCCACATCCAGCGTGATGGTGTCGGTGGCATTGAGCGAGCCCCACAGGGAGCGCAGCGGTTTCACACGCACTGCCGCGGGACTCTTTGGAAGCTGTGACAGATAGGATTGTGCGCGCTGCAGAAACCAGCCCTGGCCATACTGCCGGTAGGTCTGCAACAGAGCGGCCTGCAGTTGCCGATCGCTGCTGCGGGTGCTGGTGTGGATGCGCCAGTGCATGTCTTGGCGCAGGATGTGCAGGGCGCGGTCGGCATACCATTGCACCGGAAGCCGCTGTCCGAACCAGGGTAGTTCCGCGGATTCCCCGATGGACAAGGGTGATTGCTGGATGTCGGTGTGCCGCGTCCACTGCGACCATAGCCATTCGGTGTGTTCATCCACGAAGGCGCGTGCTGCTTTTTCCGAAACGCGTGCTGGCAGGGTCAAGCGCGGACCATTGCTGCCAACCAGCAACTTCAACCGTCGGGCCCTGGCATGCCGCTTCCAGGGCAACCAGAAGCGTTCATCATCGCGCTCGAGCCATTGGCCGTCAGCGGCTTTCCGGTCACGGCCGAACATCAGGCCGCCTTGGCGCTTACGCTGAAGGCCTTGGCGAATATGGCATAAAAACGTGCAAGCTCGGCGCCGAACAGCGCGAAACGCGCCATCAGCTCGTCTTCGACCGATTCGGTGTTGGTATTTTCAAGACCGTTGACCGCACCTTCCAGCAATTTGAATTTGCGCAGCACCAGGTCGTCGCCGATCACGCAGGCCAGCTGGGTATCGGCAAGAATCGCAAGCCGGGTCACCTGCTTGCCGGCATGCAGATGCGCTAACACCTCCTCGCTGGCCAGATCGGAACGCAGGCACTTCACCACCGCGCCTTTTTCGGCGGGATCGGTAAGCTCGCACTCCTCACCGAGAAACCAGTTTTCCGGCAGAGCCTCGCCGAGCAGGAAACGGGTCAGCATCGCACGCGGTGACTGTGCGGTCTGCAGGGGCAGCGTCGGAAAGCTGCCGAAGGCCTCGCGCAACTTGCTGACCAGTGCTTCGGCCGCTTTCAGGGACGAGGTATCGATAGCGATGATGCCGGCTTTCGGATCGATCACGGCATGGGTGTGCGAGGGTTTGATGAAGGCGCGCGGCATCAATTCGTCGAGCGTTTCCTGTTTGAGCTGGCTGCGCGCACGCTTGCCGAGCGGAACTCCCTTGGAGTCTTCCAGTTTGGCGATTTTCGCCTGCCACTCGCGCTGCACCACCGCCGCCGGGAGGATACGGTCTTCGCCACCGAGGCTAAGCCAGAAGCTATGTCCGGCGCGCTGCACATAGGCACCATTACCCAGAGGCGGCACAAAACCACGTGATTGCATAGCCAACGATCCGACCGGTTTGAGGGCATGGGCGGATAGCACGTCTTCCAGGGTTTCAAGATCGAGGCGATGGATTTCAGGCAGGGCGAACAGGATGATATTGCGGAAAAACATATGGATTCCAAAAGAGATACGGCTTGGTTTATTCTACCTGTGTTGCCCCGCCCGCGGACTCCCGAATGCTCGACCCATTCACCCAGCGCCGATACACCGCCATGCTACTCGAGCTGCGCAGCGAGCACCGCGATCTGGATGCCGCCATTGAAGTATTCACCCGCAACCGGCCCGATGACGAACTCGGCATCAAGCGCCTGAAAAAACGCAAACTGAAAATCAAAGACCAGATTTCGGCTCTGGAAAACCTGCTGATACCCGACTTAAACGCCTGATTCCGGCGTTTTCGTTTTCGGTGCCGGCGCATCCGGTGAAATCTTATGGATGGTGTGCCGGAGCTCGCGGTTGAGCACCAGACGGGCATCCTGCTCCCAATCGTTCAGATGCTGGTCGAACTCCAGCTTGGCGAACTCATTCAGCCAGATCAGTTTCTGTTCGCGCATGTTGGCGATGAAGCCGCGGAAAAGGGATTTGTCGAAGAACTCCGGCGCCGCCGGCGCATAAAGCAGTGACAGCCGCTGCGCAGTCAGATGGCACAGGCTTTCCAGCTCGGAGGCGCTGAGCATGCCGCTGCCGTTCTTGACCAGGCTGGTGATGGCGATGAAATAGCGCTCGAAGGCCTGCTGCATGCTGTGCGCGATGGCGCGCAGATGGAACACTTCGTCGGTCTGGCCGGGTGCGCGGTACAGGGTTTCGCTGTCGTCGCCGGTGGTGGTTAAAAAGCCTTCGCGAATGAATAGATCAATGGTGCGATTCAGGCGCTCGGCGAATTCAACATCGTTCCAAGGCAGGAACAATTCGCTCTTCATGAACGGATACACGTTCAGGCCGAGACTGACTAGACCGTGGCGCGACAGCCGGCGATTGTTCTGGAAACACAACGCAATCCACGCTGCAGCACTGAACAGGTGCAGGATGTTGTTCTTGAAATAGCTCTGCAGGACAGCGGTCTCGCCCGGCATCGACAATACGTCACCGAGCGGGTGTTTGGTGCGGGTGACTACACCCATGTCTTCGCCGTAGGCGATCACGGCACGCGCATCCATGGCGGTCACGGTCACGCGGGGCCCATAGGGTTCGCAACTGAGGATGCGTTTGGACAGCTCGATCTGTTCAATCAGATCGTTTTCATCCATGGCATGCTTGGGCGTGGACAGCAGCGCCAAGGCCAGCAGATTGATCGGATTGACGTCGGCAGCACGATTGATGTTGACATGGATGTTCTGTGCCAGTTCGTCAACCACGGTCGACAGCCACGGCAGCTTGCCGTCTTCGCTGTCACGTTCGGCCCGCCATTCCGGCGCATGCCGGGCCAGACTGTCATTGAGATACACCGGCTCGCCGAAATTAACGGTGACCTTGCCGTAATGTTCACGCAACACCTCGAACGCGGCCTTGATCAGCGCCCAGATGGTTTCCTTTTCTTTGGGCTGACCGGACAGTTCATCGAGGTAGCTTTTGCCTTCGATCAGGCGCTCGTAGCCGATGTATACCGGCTGGAATACCACCGGCCGCTGCGGTGCACGCAGGAAGGCCTTCACCGTCATTGCAATCATGCCGGCTTTCGGCGCCAGCAGGCGCCCGGTACGCGAACGGCCGCCTTCGATGAAGTATTCCAGCGAATAGCCGCCGCCGACCAGCTGCGCCACGTATTCCGAGAATACTGCCGAATACAGGGCGTTGGCCTTGAAGCTGCGGCGCAGGAAGAAGGCGCCGCCGCGGCGCAGAATCGGACCGATGACCGGCAGATTAAGATTGACCCCGGCCGCGATATGCGGTGGCACCATGCCCTTGGTATACAGCAGATAGCTGAGCAGCAGGTAATCCATGTGACTGCGGTGGCAGGGCACATATACCACTTCATGACCGGGCGCGGCTTCCTTGAGCAGCTCCATATGATGGATGATGACGCCGTCGTAGATGCGGTTCCAGAATCCGGTCAACGCGAAGGACAGCGAACGTACTACCGGATGCGAATAATCGGCGGCGATTTCCCAGGCGCATTCGTGCGCCTTGTTCCAGGCCTGCGCGTAACTGCTTTTATCACGGCGCGCCTGTTCGGCGATGGCCTTGCGCACCGGCTCGGCGTCCAGTACGCGGTCGACCAGCAAGCGACGCGTGGATAGATCGGGACCGATGACCGCGGCGCGCACCTTGCGCAGGTGGGCGCGCAGCAGGCGCTGAGCCTTGCGCACCAGACGCTCGTGCGGAATGTCGTCGGCAAGCATGTCGCGTACGCGGTAACTCGGCGAGAAGCGCACCAAGGTGTCCCGGCCATTGAGCAGCACCGACACAAACCGGCGGAAGCGACCGACCAGCGCCCAGTTTTCCGAGAACAGCACCGAGAACCAACCGGATTGGCGGGTCGGTGCGCGGCCGACGAAAATCGACACCGGCACCAACTGCACATCCTGCTCGGGATACAGGCGATGCGCCATGATTACCCGTGACAGCGCATCGGAATGGCGTTTGTTCTTGGCGGCATTGATACCGCTGGAGCCGCCCCGGCGCGACAGCGCGAAATACGAACGCTTGCGCCCGAGCGGATTGCCGGGCAGGGAGGCCAAGGGCGAGGGCAGCCCGGCATCGCGGCAGGCGCGGTCGAGAATGAGCAGATTGGTCAGGCCGTAGTTTTCCAGCACATAACAGACCGGACGGTCGACCTGGAACGGCGGTACCAGCGGCTCCCGTGAAATGTCGATCCACGGGCGCAGGAACCAGGCGGCCACCCGCAGCCACAGCGGCGGCTTTTCGTAGTGAACCGGAAAGGGCAAGGTGGCCTGCTTGGCGTCGGGCATAGGGCAGGGGCTCAGCGCGCGGCGAGCGAGGTTTGCAGCAGGGCGGTGGCCGAGGCGTCGTACCAATGGCCGTTGTGTTCAATCAAATCCATGGGGAATTCTACCCATTTTTGCCCCAAGGGGTAGCGAATGCGGACCTGGGCGGTGTTGCCGGACTGGGCAATGACCGTCACCTGCAGGCGCTTTTGGCCGGCGTTCCAGTCCAGACCGTAAATTAGGCCCAACTCCTTTAAACCGGCGAGAAAATTCGCCAATTTGCTGTGAAATTGCGTGTAATCCAGCGAACTGTAATCCTGATAGTTCTGAATCCCGGATTCCCGGGCAATGACCGCCATCTGATTGAAGGCGCGCTGGCGCAAGTCCTTGTCCTGCAACCATTCGGCCGGCATCTGCTCAATGATGGCCTTGACCAGGGCCTTACCATGGGCCTTTTCAGACACACTGAGCTGGCCATTGGTTTCGATCCACCCTTGCAGCAAAAGCGTCAAACTGCTCTGCATCAGCGGCCATTTGCTGTCAATTTCGCTTTTTAGCGGCTTAATCTTGGCGTTCAGATCGCGCTGCAGATGCGCCTCAGCCCGCGGCTCGATGAAGCGGGTCAAGAGTTTGTTGAAGGTTTCCTGTTCGCTGGCATCCAGCGCGACTTTCCGGCGGATCGTCGGCCAAGCCCGGGCCAGCGCCGCCTGCTGCTCGGGCGGCAGGGTCAAGCTGCGGTAACGCAGCATGTCCGGGCCCTGCAGGCTGAACATGATGGCCTCGGCATCGGCTTTGGCCTGTTCGGCCTTGGCCGCATCCCAGGGCGCGCGGCAACCGGCCAGCATCAGCAGGCCGAGCAGGACAATCCAGGACAAACGGTTCAGCAGCACGGCAACTCCGTTGCGGGGGCAGGCTTCAAGCATAGCAAAGTTGCCGGAATCAGCTGTCAAAAAGCGCCGAAATCGCCTGCCGGTGAGCACTGGCGCGCGCCTGCTTTTCTTCTTCCTGGCCTTCCACCACCACGCCGTCCCGGTGCAGATCGGCTTCCGGCAGTTCGGCCAGAAACTGGCTGGGCAGCAGGCTGACCTGTTCACCCCAGCGCTTGATCTCGGCACTGTGCGCCAGAATCAGGCGCTCTTTGGCGCGGGTGATGCCGACATAGAACAGACGGCGCTCTTCGGCCAGCTGGCCTTCGTCGAGACTGACCTGATGCGGCAGGCTGCCTTGCTCGCAGCCAACGATGAACACAGTGCGGAATTCCAGACCCTTGGCCGAATGCAGGCTCATCAGACGCACCTGATTGCCGGGTTCGCCGCGGTCGGCATTCGACAGCAAGGCCAACTGCGCGGCCAGATCGCCGGCCCCAGACGCACGGCGATCGGCACCGAACCACTGCGCCAGCTCTTCCAGATTTTCCTTGCGGCGCAGGAACAGGGCTTCGTTTTTGGTTTCCACCCGCATCTGGTTGAGGATGCCGGAGTCGTTCACCACCGCACGCACGATGTCGGCGGCCGGGGCTTTCTTGGCGTGTTCGCGCAGACGGCCGAGCAGACCGACGAACTCGGCCAGGGCCGCGGCCGGGCGTGCCGACAGTGCGGTACGCATGCTGCTGTTCTGCGCCGCCAGCGCCATCGGGATATGCGCCTGCTGCGCCAGATGCGCCAGCTTCTCCAGACTGGTGGCGCCGATTTCGCGCTTGGGCGAAGTGACCGCACGCAGGAACGCGGCATCGTCATCGGGATTGGCGATGCAGCGCAGCCAGGCCATCACGTCTTTGACTTCGCCACGCTCAAGCAGGGCGGTGCCGCCGGTGATGTGATACGGAATCTTCAGCAGCTGCAGCTCCTTTTCCAACGGCCGCGATTGATGGTTGCCGCGGAAAAGGATGGCGAATTCGGAATACGGCAGGCTGTGCGCCTGCACCAGATACTGAATTTCGGCGGCCACGCGCTGCGCTTCGTGTTCGTTGTTCTTGCACGACCAGACCCGGATGCGGGCGCCCTCGCCGTGCTGGCACCAGAGCTGCTTCAGGTGCGCATGCGGGTTGTTGGCAATGACAGCATTGGCGGCACGCAGGATGCGCGCACTGCAACGGTAATTCTGTTCGAGCTTGATGACCTTCAGCCCCGGATAATCACGGCCGAGTTCGTCCAGATTTTCCGGTTGGGCGCCGCGCCAGGCGTAAATGCTCTGGTCGTCGTCGCCGACGCAGGTGAACATGCCGCGGCTTCCGGCCAGGGCTTTGATCATGCGGTACTGGGCGCCGTTGGTGTCCTGGCATTCGTCGACCAGCAGGTAGCGGATCTTGGCCTGCCAGCGTGTGCGTGCTTGGACATCGGCTTCCAGCACCTGCAGCGGCAGGCGGATCAGGTCGTCGAAATCGACCGCGTTGAAGGCCTGCAGACGCGCCTGATAACGCGCGTACAGTTCGGCGATCTGGCGTTCGCGCACGCTGGCCGCGGTTTTGGCCACCTGCTCGGGCGACAGCGCCAGATTCTTTACTTTCGAAATCCAGTTGTGTGCGGCGTACAGCGCATCCTTATCGGCGCCGGCTGGCAACAATTCCTTCAAAATGCCCTGCTGGTCGTCGGTGTCGAAAATGGAAAAGCCGCGGCGCAATCCGGCTAGCTTGGCTTCGACCTGCAGGAACTGCAGCCCGAGCGAATGGAAGGTGGTGACGGTGACTGCTTCGGCCGCGGTTTTGGAAATGCGCTTGGCCACGCGCTCGCGCATTTCGCGCGCGGCCTTGTTGGTGAAGGTGATGGCGGCGATCTGTTCGGGCGGGAAGGTCTTGCTGTGAATCAGGTGCGCGATCTTCTCGGTGATGACCTTGGTCTTGCCACTGCCGGCGCCGGCCAGCACCAGCAAGGGACCCTCGACATACGCCACCGCCGCTTGCTGCGGCGCATTCAATCCGGACATAAGTCGTTTAGCTGCGTAGACCGGTGCCGCGTTTCAGCAGCCACAGGCCGAGGGCGCCAAGCGCGACCACGAAGAACAGCATGACCGCATACGAGATGCCGATGTTGATGTCGGTGGCGTTCTCGCCAAGCAGGCCATAGCGGAAGGCGTTGACCATATAGAAAATCGGATTGGCCTGGGTCGCGGTCTGCGCCCATTCCGGCAACACGCGCACCGAATAGAACACGCCGCCCAGGTAGGTCAGCGGGGTCAGGATGAAGGTCGGCACGATGGCGATGTCGTCGAATTTCTTGGCATACACCGCATTGACGAAGCCGGCCAGCGAGAAGATGGTGGCGCCGAGCAGGATGGTGCTGATCATGATCAGCGGATGCGGCACACGCACATGGGTGAAGGCCATGCCGATGGCCAGCACGATCAGGCCGACCATCAGACCGCGCAGTACGCCGCCGGCCACATAGCCGGCGAGGATGACGTGATTGGGCATCGGGCTGACCAGCAGTTCTTCCACATGCCGGCCGAACTTGGCGCCGAAGAAACTGGAGCTGATGTTGCCGTAGGCATTCTGGATGACCGACATCATCACCAGGCCGGGCACGATGAAATCCATGTAATCGAAGCCGCCCATGTCGCCGATGCGCGAACCGATCAGCTTGCCGAAGATCAGGAAGTACAGGGTCATGGTGATTGCCGGCGGCACCAGAGTCTGGCCCCAGATGCGCAGGATGCGCGCCACTTCGCGGCGGGCGATGGTTTTGAACGCGGTGAAATTCGGGCCGCTCATGCCGCCTGCTCCTTGCCGGTCAGACGCACGAACAGTTCTTCCAGACGGTTGGTCTGGTTGCGCATCGAGCGCACGGTGATGCCGGATTCGGCCAAGGCATCGAACAGGGCATTCAGCGGCAGATCGCGCGGCTTTTCCACCACCAGGGTACGGCTGTCGGCGGCGTGCAGATCGACTTTCGGAATCTGCGGCAGTGCGGCAGGCAGCTCGCCATTGATGTCGAGCACGAAGCCTTCCACATCCAGTTTGGCCAGCAGGGTTTTCATCGGGCCCTGCTCGATGATGGCGCCCTTGTCGATGATGGCCAGATTGCGGCACAGACTTTCGGCTTCTTCCAGATAATGCGTAGTCAGAATCACCGTGGTGCCGGCGGCGTTGACGTCCTGCAGGGTCTTCCACATGCCGCGGCGGATTTCGATATCAACGCCGGCGGTGGGTTCATCCAGGATCAGCAGCTTGGGTTCGGTCATCATGGCGCGGGCAATCATCAACCGGCGCTTCATGCCGCCCGACAGGGTGCGGCTCATCACTTCGGCTTTTTCCCAGAGCTGTGCGGCCTTCAACTGCCGTTCGGCGCGCTCCAGCGCCTGCACGCGCGGCACCCCGTAAAACCCGGCGTAATTGACCAGAATATCAATCGGCTTTTCGAACATATTGAAATTGATTTCCTGCGGCACCAAGCCGATCTGGCGCATGGCCGCGGACCGGTCGGCCATCAGGTCGATGCCGAACACCGAGACGCTGCCGGAGGTGGCGTTGACTAGCGAGCTGACCACCCCGATCAGGGTCGATTTACCGGCCCCGTTCGGGCCGAGCAGGGCGAAGAAATCACCGGGGGCCACGTCCAGCGAGACCCCCTTGAGGGCCATCACTCCGTTATCATAGGTCTTGTGCAAGGATGTAATGCAGAGCGCGGGCTGGGTCATGCGATTTTCCGACGTGGCGGGTCTTTCACTTTCAGACGTCTAGTATATCGGGCTCGCCGCCCGCACTGAATCTTTCTTTTGATACCGAGGTCCCTGTGGCAGAACATTTCCCCTTGAAACTGGTTGACAGCCGCATGCTGGCGCCGAGTGTGCGCCATCTGGAATTCGCCCGCGATGATGGCCAAGCCCTTGATTTCATCGCCGGCCAGTTCATCCAGGTGCATTTCAACGCCCCAGACGGCAGCCCGACCAAACGCAGCTACTCGCTGGCAACCCAGCACGACCACGCCTTCGGGGTGAACGACACCGTTGAAATCGCGGTCAGCTTCGTGCCCGGCGGCGCCGCCTCGGCCCTGTTCACCGCGCTGGATGAAGGCCAGCAGATCCAATGCAGCGGCCCTTATGGCCGGTTCTGCCTGAACGAGAAAGACCAGAACGCCCGCTATCTGCTGATCGGCACCGGCACCGGGGTCACCCCCTACCGCGCCATGCTGCCGCAGCTCAAGCACATGATGGACACCCGTGGCGTGGACGTGGTGCTGCTGTTCGGCTCCCGCACCGAAGAAGATCTGATCTACCGCGAGGATTTCTACGCCTTCGCCGCGGAAAATCCGAAATTCCGCTTCATGCCCTGCTTTTCCCGCGAAGTGCCGGCCAACGCCACCGCCGATGCCCGGCGCGGCTATGTGCAGGAGCAACTGGCCGAACTGGTGCCGAACGGCGCGCACGATATCGCCTACCTGTGCGGCAACCCGAACATGGTCGATGCCAGTTTCGAAGCCCTGAAAGAATTCGGACTGTCGGTGCAGCACATCCGCCGCGAAAAGTACGTGTCCAGCAAATAATCTCTGTTCAATTTTTGTGGAGGAAATTCACGCATCGCGCAAAAATTTATGCGCGCTCCTGGGATTCCCAATCCATAGTTCCGTTGATCACCGTCTGCGTCTTTCCGCCAATCCACACCTCACCTTCATCATCCACCCGCACTTGCACCAAACCATCTCGGCCGAGTTCGCGGCCCTGGCTGGCGGTGTACGGATTGCCAATTGGTGCCAGCGCGCCACATTGATGCAAATACGCCGCAATGGCGGCATTGGCGCTGCCGGTCACCGGATCTTCGGGAATATTGTCGGCCGGGCAGAACGCGCGCACCACCAGTTGATAATCGGCGGCATCGGCTGGGGCAAACACCGCAAAACCCACCGACTGGGTAGCGAAGTTCAGTGCGGCAATCGCGGCCTGCGCCGGTTGCAAAGTGCGTACCGCCGCTTCATCGGCCAATGGCACGCACCACCACAGCGGCCCGTTGTTGATCAAGGCCGGCGCCAGTTCGCCCAAACGCATACCCTGCAAGGCCGCAGGCAGTAAGGCCTTTGCTGCATCGCTTGTTGCCATGTGTTGGCCACGCGGCGCCCGCACCGAAATCACCCGGTTGGCGCCTTCGCCATCCACACGCATCGGCAATAAACCGGCCGCGCATTCCTGCACTAGTTCGCCATTGCTGGCCTGCGCCAATCCGGCTTCCAGCACCGCATGCGCGCTGCCCACGCTGGGGTGCCCGGCAAAGGGCAGTTCCGAGACCGGGGTGAAAATGCGGATGCGGTAGCTGGCGTCCGGCTGGGTGGGCGGCAGCACGAAGGTGGTTTCCGACTGGTTGATGTAGGCCGCGAAGGCCTGCATGCGTTCCGTGCTCAGGCCGCTGCCGTCGAGCACCACGGCCAGGCCGTTGCCGGCGCCAACGCGGTCGGAGAACACATCACAGAGCAGAAAGTCGCGGGATTTGGGCATAGGCCATCATACCGCGACCGGGCGCCGCCCGCGCCCCGGAATTGACAGGGGCAAGGCGGAGGCATAATATTCAATTATATTGAATGTTTAATGCTTTCAAATAAAATAAATATGGCCCGAACCATTTCAGAACAACAAGTTATCGATTCGGCCAGTTTCAAGGTGCTGGCCGACCCGAACCGTTCGCTGCTGGTGCATCGCTTGGGCGAAAGCGCCAAGTCGGCCAAGCAGCTGGCGGCGGAAATGGACTGCCCGATCACCCGCCTGTACTACCACCTGAAGCTACTGCAGAGCCACGGACTGATCTTCGTGGAGCGCACCCGCAAGGTGTCCGGCATCTTTGAAAAGTACTACCGGGCCAGTGCCCGCGCCTTCGTAATCGACCGCAACACCGACGGCCAGGAAGACCCGGCCCGTAGCCAGGCCCTGCTCGCTTTCGTGTTCGACCAGACCCGGCACGACATCAGCAACGGCCTGCGCAGCGGCCGGATTGATAGCGGCAAGCTGCCGCCGGAGGTGGGCGCGTTGATGGCCTACCGGACCGTGATGAAGCTCAGCCCGGCTCAGGCCCAGGAACTGTACAGCAAGCTCTTGGCCCTTTACCGCGAGTACGACGCCCTGGCCAAAGCGCCGGGCGAGACGGGCGATTTCTACGCACTGGTGGCCTCGGCCTACCCTACCACGGCGCAACAGGCCGCCCCGGGCCCGAAACCCCGGATGCGGGCGCGACCGGCGGCGGAATAAACAATATGTAAAGCAAGCTTGACCCGCCATTCAGATTATACGAATATTTTGTCAAGCTCACTTGACACTCTATTCCCATGCGCGCACCCCTGAAACGCTATTACGTGAAATCCATCCTGCCCTTCCTGCTGTTCATCGGGCTGATTATCGGTACATCTGTTCTAGAGCCTTCGGTGTCCTCACTGGCCATCAAAGCCGGACTGGCCGTGCTGCCGATGCTGCCCTTGGTCTGGCTTTTCTGGCTGTACTTCCGCTACCTCGGCGAATGCGACGAGCTGGAACGCAAGATTGAAATGGATGCCATGGCGGTGTCCTCGATGACCGGCCTGCTGGCCGGCTATACCTTGCTGCTGCTGCACCGGTTCCAGGTGTTGGAGCTGAACACGCGCGACATACTGACCTTACTGGTGCTGATTATCTGCCTGGCGTACATGATCACCCGCTACATCGGCATCTGGCGCTTCCGGGCATGAAGAGCTGCGTCCGGCAACTGCGCGAACAGTTCGGCTGGTCGCAGGCCGAGCTGGCCGAGCGCCTCGATGTCTCGCGTCAGACCGTAAACGCGATTGAAACCGAGAAGTATGATCCAAGCATCAAGCTGGCATTCAAACTGGCGCACCTGTTCGAATTGCCGATCGAAACGATTTTTCAGGAGGACTGAACATGCAGGACAAACCCAAGAAATGGCTGAATGCCGCGGTGCTGCTGCTCGTCGCGGCATGGCTGGCCAAGCCGTATCTGATGCCGGACAAGCCCGAGGCCGGCAAACCCAAGGCCGCCGTGAACAAGGTCGACAACAGCCGCCTGCTCGGCAGCATCCGCTTCACGCCGTGCACGCTGGCCAAAGGCACCGATTCGCTGATGGCTTACTGCGGCACGCTGCAGGTGCCGGAAAACCACGACGCCCCCGATGGCCGCAAAATCACGCTGGCGATTTCCTGGCTGCCGGCCAGTGGCGAAGCCGAACCGGATCCGATCTTCATGCTGGCCGGCGGGCCGGGCCAGGCCGCACGCGGCAGCTTTCCGATGGTGTCTGGCGCCTTCACCGAAGCGCGCAGGAAACGCCACATCATCCTGCTCGACCAACGCGGCACCGGCGACTCCAGTCCGCTCAAGTGCGTGAACGAAAAAGGCGAAAGCGCGGTGGTGGATGACGAAGATTACACCACCGATGCCGCTACCAGCTTCGCCAAGCGCTGCGCCGCGCAGTTCGAAGGCAAGGTCGATGTCGCCCAGTTCAGTAGCTCGGATGCCATCCGCGATCTGGATGCCGCCCGAAAAGCCTTGGGCGCCGAACAGATCAACCTGATCGGCATTTCCTACGGCACGCGCATGGCCCAGCTGTACGGCAAGCGCTATCCGCAGCACACGCGCACCATCACCATCGACGGCATCGCGCCGCTGGAAAGCGTGCTCGGCCAGGATCATGCGAAAAATCTGGAAAGCTCGCTCGATCTGCAATTCGCGCAATGCGCCAAGGACAAGGCCTGCCGTGAAAAACTCGGCGATCCGCGCGCGCAATTGAATACGCTGCTGGCCACGCTGGCCAAGAGCCCGGTGCCGGTGCGCTACCGCGACGCCATCACCGGCGAATGGAAAGACGGGCAATTCAGCAGCGGCCATCTGGCCGTGCTGACCCGTCTGCTGGCCTATCAGCCGCAGGCCGCCAGCCTGCTGCCCTTGCAATTCGCCGAAGCCAACCAGGGCCGCGTCGATACTCTGATGGCACTGAGTGAAATGATGACCCGTGATATTTCCGACCAGATCATGCATGGCATGCAGCTGTCGGTGATGTGCGGCGAAGATGTGCCCGATCTGGTGGTCGATCCGGAAGACAGCACGCGCCTGCTCGGCACCGGCCTGGTGGAGCTGATGAAAGCGCAGTGCGGGGTCTGGCCGCACAAAACCCGGCCGGCCGATTTCCGCACGCCGCTGCAAGGCGACCTGCCGGTGCTGATCCTGTCCGGCGAGTTCGATCCGGTCACTCCGCCGCGTTACGGCGACATGGTCGCCAAGCATCTGCCCAATTCCAAACACATCATCGCCAAAGGCCAGGGCCACAACGTGCTGCCGGTCGGCTGCATGCCGCGTCTGTTCGCCAAGTTTCTGGAAAGTGCCGACGCCAAAAATCTGGACGATGCCTGCATCAAAACCCTGACTTACGCACCGATGTTCACCGGCCTGAACGGCTGGGAGCCCTGAGGAAACACCATGATTACCGTCAACGATCTGCACAAACAGTTCAAAACCAAAACCGGCACGGTGCATGCCGTACAGGGCGTCGGCTTCACGGCACCGGATGGCCAGATTACCGGCTTGCTCGGCCCGAACGGCGCCGGCAAAACCACCACGCTGCGCATGTTGTACACCCTGATGCAGCCGGACACCGGCAGCATCGCGGTTGACGGCTTCTCGGCTGCTGCCGACAGTGCCGCCGTGCGCACGCGTCTGGGCGTATTGCCGGATGCGCGCGGTGTGTACAAGCGCCTGACCGCGCGTGAGAACATCGCCTACTTCGGCCGTCTGCACGGCATGAGCGAGGCGCTGATCGCCGAACGCACCGAGCGTCTGGTGGCGGCGCTGGGCATGGCCGAGTTCATCGACCGCCAGTGCGAAGGCTTCTCGCAGGGCCAACGCACCAAAACCGCGATTGCGCGCGCGCTGGTGCATGATCCGAAAAATGTCATCCTCGACGAACCGACCAACGGCCTGGATGTGATGACCACCCGCGCCCTGCGCGAATTCCTGCTGCAGCTCAAAGCCGAGGGCCGTTGCGTGATTTTCTCCAGCCACATCATGCAGGAAGTGGCCGCGCTGTGTGACCGCATCGTGGTGATCGCGCACGGCAAGGTCATGGCCAACGGCACGCCGGACGAAATCCGCGCCCAGACCGGGGAGACCAATCTGGAAGAAGCTTTTGTCAAAGTCATCGGTAGCGAGGAGGGTCTGCACGCATGAACGCCATGATTGCCGTAATGAAAAAAGAACTGCTGGATCTGTTCCGCGACCGCAAGACCGTGGCCATTTCCCTGCTGATGGGCCCGCTGCTGTTTCCGGCGCTGATTCTGGGTCTGGGCAAGCTGGCCAGCAACCGGGTCAGCACCCAGCTAGAAAAACCGCTGGAGCTGCCGGTGATCGGTGCCGAGCACGCGCCGAATCTGGTGCATTGGCTGTCCGGCCGCAATGTCGTGATCAAACCGGCGCCGGCCAATCCGGAAGGCGAAATCGCCGCACAGAACATCGAGGTGATTCTGATGATTCCGGCCGAGTACGCCGATAAATGGCGCGGCAGCGAACCGGCGCCGGTCGAGATCTGGCACGATAGTTCGCGCGACGACGCACGCATTCCGGTGGAGCGGGTTTCCGGTCTGCTGGAAAACTACAGCCAAAGCACCGGCGCCCTGCGCCTGCTCTCGCGCGGCATCAGCCCCACTGCGGCGCAAGCCGTGCGGGTCGAGCGCAAGGATCTGGCTACAGCGGAAAGCCGTATTGGGCAGGCCTTGGCGTTTCTGCCCTATATGCTGATTCTGAGCGGCTTCATCGGTGGCGCGTATCTGGTCATCGACGCCACCGCCGGAGAACGCGAACGGCAATCGCTGGAGCCATTGCTGGCTACGCCAGCCGCGCGCGGTCTGATCATGAGCGGCAAGATTCTGGCGGCCTGTGTCTTTGGCATGTTGACTCTGCTGCTGACCCTGCTGTCGTTCAAGGCCGCGTTCATGCTGGCGCCGAGCCTCGGTATCAAACTTTCGCTGAGCTGGCTGCAGATCGCACAGATGCTGCTGGTGCTGGTGCCCATCGTCCTGATCGGTACAGGTCTGCTGACCGTGATCGCCGCCGGTGCCAAATCGGTCAAGGAAGCGCAGAGCTATATGTCGATCCTGATGATGCTGCCGATCTTGCCGACCATCATCCTGATGGTCAATCCGATGAAGAACGCGCTCTGGCAGTTCGCGGTGCCGTTCCTGGCGCAGAACCAGATGATCCTGAAAATCGTGCGTAGCGAAACCATCGGTACTGCCGAATGGGGCGTCTATCTGGCCTGCGGTTTCGGAATGGGCGCGGTGCTGTGGTGGATCGCAGCGCGCCGCTACCATAACGAAAAGCTGGCGGTTTCGGCCTGAGGCGCGGTGCGTTCAGACGATTCGGATAAGAACATCCTCGAGGGTGACCGTCTGACCACTGCGGATTTTGGCGGTTTTACGCAGCTCCGGCCGGCCATCCACCGACACGATGCCACTGGCCACAATCTGCTTGCCAATGCCTCCACTGTCACACAATCCGACCAGCTTCAGCAGCTGGTTAAGCTCAATGAATTCATCATTCAATTCAAATCGGATTTCAGTCATCAGTTGAACGCTTAAGGGATGTCGGATCGTGGTGGTTTCGCCATTGCCGCTGAATTTCCGGCGGTGAATAGTGTTCTACACGGTTTTATTGAAGACATTGCACAGCTAAGTGCTCATGATACCGATGCCCTTGAGGATAGTATAGATACCGTCAATTTCAGAGAACTCGTCAAGGAGCTTGATGGTTTTTAAGGGCAGGCACTCGACAAAGTGTTAAAAAACTCTTAATAATGGCCTTAAATCGCCTGTCTTTTCTATTCGCCGATTTCAGGGCGAGGCGCCAAAAAATTATAGCTGCTCCAAAGAACTATATCTTCTATAGGGTGTCATCTCATGATCAATCGTAAAAAGCTCAGCGCTGCTGTGCGCAGTGCCCTGATTCTGGGCACCGGAGCCATGCTGGCTCCTGGTGCCCAAGCCCAGGAAGACGCTAAAACCATCGACACGGTGCTGGTGACTGGCTCGCGCATCATGCGCGTGGACACCGAAACTGCTAGCCCAGTATTCCAACTCGAACGCGAAGCCATCGACAAGACTGGCGCGCTCACCATCGGTGATTTCCTGCAGGATATTCCGGTGGTTGCCGGTGCCGCTACCAACCCCGCCGTCAACAATGGCGGCGGTACCGGTGCTGCTACTGTATCCCTGCGCGGTCTGGGTGATGAGCGCACCCTGATTCTGGTCAATGGCCGCCGCATCGTTATCCGCGACGTCAACGCTATCCCGATGTCGATGGTGCAGGCCGTGGAAGTCCTGAAAGACGGTGCCTCCGCGATTTATGGTTCCGATGCCGTTGGCGGCGTAGTCAACTTCATCCTGAAACCCAATTTCGATGGTCTTGAAGCCCGCGTGGATTTCGGCATCTCTTCGCGCCAGGATGGCGAGCGCCAAGGTGCCAGCATCACCTGGGGGGCCTCCGGCGAGCGCGGCAACATCATCATCAGCGCCAACTACAATAAACAGGATGAGGTGCGTGCTTCATCCCGCGCTTATTCATACTATGCATTGTCGCTGGGTTCGACCTCCAGCACCGGCGTGGTGCTGGGCGGCTCCAGCAGGGCTATCACCGGCCGTTATTTCGTATCCGGCTATCCTTGCTCTTCGGTCACCCTCAATCCGGTCAATCCGGGTACCGCCACTAGCGATTTCCGTTGTTGGAGCTTCGGACGCGACGCATTCAACTATCAGGCTGTCGGCAGCCTGCAGCTGACTCCGCAAGAGCGTTCGGGTTTGTTCGTCACTGCAAACTTCGGCATCGCCGATAATGTCACTGCGTATGTCGATGCCTTCGCCAACAAGACCCGTTCAGCTTCACAGATCGCGCCACTGCCCTTCGACGGTCTTTCCGATGGAATTTCACTCTCACGATTTAATCAGTACAACGTCTGGGGTCAGGATGTGTTCGATATCCGTCTGCGCCTGAGTCGTCTCGGCAATCGCCGCTATGAATACGTGACCGACGTATCACAATTCAATGCTGGCTTAAAGGGCGGCATCGGTGAGAGCTCCTGGTCATGGGACTTCAACGTCGGTTACGGCAAGATCAAGCAGGAAAATGACAATCAGGGCTACATTGACTATACCGCTCTGGCCAAAGGTCTCGGTCCGTCGCGAGGCGGCATCTGTTATACCGACGGCAGCTTCACCACGCCCATTCCGGGTTGCACACCGATCGACTTTGTGGGTCATTTCGACCCGGCCACCGCGGCGGGTCAGGCCCAACTGGCGGCACTGGATGCCATCAGTCTGGACGTGCTGCACCAATCGATGGAAACCCAAAAGGGCTTCCAAGCCAACTTTAGCGGCAATCTGTTCGAACTCGGGGCTGGCACCCTTCAGGCTGCCGTGGGCGTGGAGTACCGCAAGAACTTCCTGGACTTCAATCCCTTCGACGCCGCTATCATCGATCCAAACGCCGGCTATACCTGCGGCATCTCTTCGGAGCTGTGTACCGCACCGACCAAAGGCGAGCTGACCGTTAAGGAAATTTACGGCGAAGTGCTGATTCCGGTGACGGAAGTCTTCAATGCCTTGATCGGTAGCCGCTGGTCAGATTATTCGGCCTTCGGAAGCTCGATCAACAGTAAATTGGGCTTGGAATGGCGTCCGTGGGAACAAGTGCTGTTCCGCGGCACTTACGCCGAAGTGTTCAGGGCGCCCACCATCAGCGATCTGTATGGTGGTCAGTTTGCTTCCTCGGACACCTTCTCCGACCCCTGTAATGGCATCACTCAGACTGGTGGAGGCCTCTCGACCAATCCAGCCTGTTCCAATGTCACTGCCAACGGCGCTTTTGGCCAGACCGATACCCAGCTGAACGCAATCAAAGGTGGCAACGCTGATCTGAGGCCGGAAGAAGGGGAGATGATCACGGTTGGCTTCGTATACGAACCGTCTTGGCTTGACGGCTTCTCGAGCACAATCGATTTCTGGAATGCCAAGCTCGACGACGCCATTAATCCGATCGGTTCACAGAACATTCTGAACATTTGCTTCAACAGCACTTCCGCCGATCGGTCGCCACTGTGCTCGCTGTTCAGTCGCCGCCCGAACGGCGAGATGGAAATCATCTTCGACCGCAAGGCCAACGCCGGAAAATATGATACTTCCGGTGTCGACATCGGCTTCGAGTACCACAAGGACGCCTGGTTCGGCAAGTTCCGCGCCAGCCTGGATGCGACCTACCTCGACACATTCGACGTAGACGTGATCTACAACGGCAAGGTTCTTCAACGGCAGGAAAATGCCGGTACTTTCCTGTCCTCGGGCAATGGTGGTCTCGGCAACTACAGCCAATGGCGCGCCCTTGGCAACCTGGGCTGGAGCAAGGACATCTTCGACGTGTCCTGGACCATGCGTTTCCTTGATGGCTTCACTGTTGGTAGCACCGAACCGGACGGTACCTGTGCCAACCTCGGTCTGCCTTCCGGCAGCCCCGGCTGCCAGTTCTCGATCGGCGCCGTGACCTATCACAACCTGCAGGCCGGTATCACCATCGATAAAATCAAGTTGCGTCTTGGCATCGACAACCTGCTCGATAAGCAGCCACCGCTCCTGTACGAGAACAACTCGCTGAACGGCAATACCGACGAACGTACCTTCGACACCGTCGGTCGGTACTATTGGTCGAGTCTGACCGTTAACTTCTGATCTTCCATGATCGAAAACGAAACCGCAGCCCCAGGCTGCGGTTTTTTTCGGCCGTAGCTGATACACTTTGGAAATCAACCAGAGAGGCTCACTCATGCGATTTACCGCCCTTTTGTTCCTGCTGTTCACCCTGATACCGACCGCCTATGCCAATAACGGCAACCCCGCATTGCACCGGCTGTTCGCCGACGAGTGGGATCGATCCATGCGCGAAAGTCCGGAGTACGCCTCTTACTATGGCGACTTGCGCTTCAATGACCGCTGGGCTGATCTGAGCCTGAAGGCGATTGCCGATAGCGAAGCCGCCGACCGCGCGGCCATGGCCCGTCTGCACGCCATCGACCGCAAGATCCTGAGCGCAGCGGACCAGCTGCACTACGACACCTTCGAGTGGTTGCTGAAGAAAGACATCGAACGCCAGCCGTTCCGCGAATACCTGATGCCGATGACCCACCAGGTCGGCGTACAGACCGCAGACGGCCTCACCGAAGTGCTCGCCTTCACCACCGAAAAGGATTACCGGGACTGGCTGGCGCGCTTGAATGCACTGCCGGCCCTGATCGAGCAGACCATGACGCTCATGCGTGAAGGCGTGCGCAGCGGGCGGACGCCGCCGAAGGCAATCATGACCCGGGTGTCGGCGCAGATCGCGGCACAGATCGTCTCCGATCCCGAGAAAAGCGGATTCTACGCACCGTTCAAACGCTATCCGGAATCGTTCACCGCTACGCAGCGCGCGGCGCTGTCCAAGGAAGCCCGTGAAATCATCGCCGGAAAAGTCGTGCCGGCCTATATCGTACTCGGGCGTTATTTCAATGACGAATACCTGCCAGCCACACGCAGCAGCATCGCCGCCGCCACCCTGCCCGATGGCAAAGCCTACTACGACCTGCTGGCGCGCTATTACACCACCACCGGTATCAGCGCCGACCAAATCCACGGCATCGGGCTGAAGGAAGTCGCGCGCATCCGCGCGCGCATGGAAGCGGTGAAGGCCGAAACCGGATTCAAAGGCAGTCTGCCAGAATTTTTCAACTTCCTGCGCAGTGATCCGCGTTTCTTCTACACATCTCCGGAAGCCTTGCTCGAGGGCTATCAGGCCATGTCGAAGCGCATCGATCCGGAGCTGGTGAAAGTCTTCAGCGTATTACCGCGGATGACCTATGGCGTCCGTCCGATTCCGGCCAGCATCGCCCCGGATGTGACCACCGCCTATTACCAGCCCGGCGCCACCGATGGCAGTCGGGCCGGGTTCTATTATGTGAATCTGTACAAACCGGAAGTCCGGCCGAAATGGGAAATGATGGCGCTCAGCCTGCATGAAGCCGTGCCCGGTCATCACTTCCAATTCGCACGCGGGATGGAACTTCCGGAAATGCCGATGTTCCGGCGTACCGCCTACTTCGTGGCTTATGGCGAAGGCTGGGGCCTGTATGCCGAACAGCTTGGCTACGACATGGGCCTGTACGACGATCCGTATGACCGCATGGGTCAGCTAACGTACGAAATGTGGAGGGCGGTGCGTCTGGTGGTGGATACCGGCATGCACGCCAAAGGCTGGACGCGCCAGCAGGCCATCGATTACTTCAAGGCCAATGCCCCGAAAACCGAGCAAGACATCGTCAATGAAATCGACCGCTACATCGGAACGCCCGGACAGGCACTGGCCTACAAAATAGGCCAGCTGAAGATTTCCGAACTGCGTGCGCGCGCCCAAGATCGCCTCGGCAACCGTTTCAATCTACGCGCTTTCAACGATGAAGTGCTCGGCACCGGATCGATTCCGCTCGATGCCCTGGAAAAACACATGGATGCCTGGATTGCGGCGCAGGCAGCTCAGTAGCCGAAGCGGGCAATCCACGGCGTCAAGTGCGCCATCACGGCCGGCGTGAAATAGGCTTCATACGCCAGCCAGCGCCCGACGGCACGCGCGTTGACCGGCTGCACCACCTGCGTATACGAAGGCGTCTTGATGACGCCTTTGTCTTTGGCGCGCTCAGTGAAGGCCAGCAGGGAGTCCTGCCAAGGCAGCTGCAGGAAATCGAACAGGACGCGCGCCCGGCCTTCGGTATTGGCTACCAGATCTTCGTATTTCCAAATCAGCACCGGCAGCTGCAGCGCTGCTGCGGCGGCATACCAATGCGCGAAGACCCGGTCATACATATGAGCGGTGCTTTCCAGGGTTTCAAAGGTCAGCGCGAAGGCTGGCGCGCGGAAATTCTGCATGTAACAGCTCAACACCACATCACAGGGATGGCGCACGGCGAGAATGATGCGGCTACGCGGGAAGAAATTCTGCAGCAGCGGAAGACGCACCATGTTCAGCGGATTCTTGTCGACGGCGCGCTGGCGGTCTATGGTCGGAACAACGCCGGCGACCTCGGCAAAATAGGCACTACGTCCGCTGGCCGTCTGCTCGGGCGTCAATGAATTTATAAGCTGGCAGACATCCTCGTCATCACCGCCGATTTGGCCTAGTAGATTCTGCAGAAACGGTTGCTCGTCGAACGATACCAGTTCGGGATGGGCATCCAGTAGCTGTTCGAGCAGGGTCGTGCCCGAGCGCGGAAAGCCAACCACGAATACCGGATCGGCATGGGCATCGTGGATATGTACCGCCGGATTCCAATGTGGCGCCGGCTGCTCGAGTACCGTAAAAGCTTGGATCCTGTCCTGCAACGCAGGATGACTGCGATTAACTGATCTGCGGCGCAGTGCATGGGCGGTCTGCAGCACGGTCATGGCGGCATCGTGGTCGCCGCACTTGTCCAACGCGGCCGCATATTCGAATTGCAGGCCAAGCCTCAGCACCGGATCGGCATGCGCTGCCATCAGAATGCGTTCAGACAACGCTCGCGCGGCCGGATAATCCTTTCGGCGCATGGCCATTTTGGCTTGCATCTGCAAGAAGTTGTCCAAAAGTTTCGGATGATGGCAGACAGCACTTTCGTCCATCGTGGCCTGCAGTGCCTCTGCCTGCATGATACGGTTGGTACGCTCATAGGCCATGATCAAACCGATGCGGGCATCGATGGCGAGATCGGGATCAATGACCGGCGGACTGAAATGAGCGATGGCCTGGTCGTACCATTGGCCATGGAACAGCAGATAGCCCAGGTCGATGCGTTGGCCTTCGGCCAAGGGGAGGTTCTGCAAACGCTCGGCCAACCGCAAGGCCTCCGGCCAGCAATCCTGCGCCTGCAGAATGCGTAGGTGCAGCAGCATAAATTCGATATCGTCCGGATCGTGCGTGATGGCAGTTTCAATATGCCGCCGCGCCAATTCCAATTGGCTATCGGCGGCATAGGCGCGTGCCAGTCCGAAATGCAGGGCGATCTCGGTGGCGCCCAGCAGCTGTGCTTTCTGCAGCGGTTCGAGCGCCTCACGTTCGCGGTCGAGTTCGCATAGGCAATTGCCGAGATTTGACCAGTGCGCCGGATTGCCTGGCTCATGCGCGCACAGCCACTGATATTCTGGCAATGCTTCCTGCGGACGTTGCGACAGACTCAAGGCCACGGCGCGCAGGGCTTTCCATGATAATGCTGAAGTATCCGTAGCCTGGACACATTCGCTCCAGACCAGCACTTCGGCGAAACGTCCCGAAGCCAATGCCTGATAGGCTTCAGGCAGACTCGGCATGGATAACGACGCTTCGGCCATAGGGAAAGGGGCATTATTGGCAGAGCATTCTGGGAAGAGTAGTTTACCGTGAACACGGCTATCTATGGCCATGTACTGTGCGTCATCCTGCTGATGGACGCCTGAAATTCGGGCCTGGCCGAGATCGAAAAGCTGGCGATGGCGGAGGTGGTGGCCGAAATCGGCCACCTAGAACGGCGAATTAGTTTCCAAGCCAAGCTTTGCGCAGGGCCAGCTGCGCGGAACTCGGCGTTTCATTGAACTGCAGTTTCATGGCAGCACCATCCTGGCGCTTCGGCATAAGCACGGTGCTGGTCTTGGCGTCCCGGCGAAAATAATCGACGGTCAGCGCACCGCCACCGAACTGCTGGCTGCGGGCCGTGAAATTCTTCGCACTCAAACGGTTACCATTCACTGCAATCAGGGTATCCCCGGCGGTGATGCCGGCTTTCCAGGCCGGGCCGTGCTTTTCCACAGCGATGACCTTGGCATACGCACCATCATCACCGGGCGCAATGCTCAAGCCCCAGGCATAGAATGGCTTGCCGTCATCGGGCTTCTTGTCGGCCATGAAATCGATACCGACATCCTTCAACAGTGCCTGCAACGGCAGCTCTTCGATACCGATCACGTAACGATTCCAGAAATCCTGCCAGCTTCGACCGGACACCTGTTGCAGCAAGGCCAGGATATCGGCCTCGGTAAAACCGCCTTGGGAAACTTTATGTTTTTGCCAGAGTCCGCGATGGACATCGGCCAGACTTTTACGACCACCGCTTTCCTTACGCAGTATCAGATCCATGACCAAGCCGAGCATTTCCCCTTTTGGATAAATACTGACTGAGGCATTGGCATGACGGTCGCCGTCCGGCTGGACCCACTCATCGAAACTCGATTCATTGGCGCTCTGCTCGAAACGGCCGGGCGTACGCAGATAGGCATCGAGCGTGTTGGAGATATCGCCTAGATACTGTTTCTCGTCCTGCACACCGGCGCGCAGAGCAATCAGATTTTCGAAATAGCTGGTGTGACCTTCGGATATCCAAAGCAGATTCGTAGGATTTTCCTTTTGGTAATCATACGGGACCATTTCGGACGGCCGATAGGCTTTCACGTTCCAGGTATGGAAGAATTCATGGGCGGCGGTACGCGCAAACTTTAGGTATTCGCTGCGCGGCTGAAAACTCCAGCGCTCGACCTGGATAACGGTGGAATTCAAGTGCTCGGTGGCGCCGCGGGCGCCGTCGGTAGCATGCACGATGTACAGATAGCGTGCATAAGGCGTACTTCCGAACAGGGCGTTAGTGGTTTTGCTGATGGCCGCTAAATCCTTCAGCATTGTCTCGCCATCGTGATTGCCGTTGCCCCAGATCACCAGCTCGATCGGCTTGGCATCCACCATGGTTTGGTAGAAACGGTGGATGCCGGTTTCAATCGGCGAGTCGGTCAGCACATCATAATCAGTTGCGGTGAAACAGTGGCCACAGTCGCCCGCGGGCATACCGGAGCGCGACCGCCAATCATTCGGAACCTCGAGCTTGACGGTGATTGGGGCGGCGCGGAATTCGGGACTGTATACGAATACGGCACTGGCATTCAGATAGGCATGGGAATCATCAATATGACGGGTGCGCAGACCGAGCTCGTTGGCATACAGCTCATACGACACGGTGTAGGGCACTCCGGCCGGCAACGCGAGCTGCCAGGTCGCCTTGTCGGTCTTCCGGATCGGCACGCTTTTGCCATCGGTGGTTTTCGCGGCCACATGGCGCAATCCGTTGGCCAGTGGCAGAATTTCATAGCGTCCGGTTCGCCAGTTCGGAAGTTGCACGATAGGATTGGCTTTGGTGCTGCCCGGAAAGCGGGCGCTGACTTCGGCGGTGTGCTGCGCCGCATTGCTGATGCGTAATTGATAATTGACGGTGTTGGCCATGGCGGCCGGAGCCAACACCAGAGCCAGGAATGCATAGACGTATTTTTTCATGATGTTTTGCGGTACTTATTGACGGATCAGGCGAATATTGCCCGGCATGCCCATGCCCTCGGTGCAGCGGTAGGGGTTGATGTCGAGGCCGCCACGGCGGGTAAATCGGCCGTAGACAGACAACTGCATCGGCTGGCACTGGCGCATCAGATCCATGAAGATGTGCTCGATGCAGTTTTCGTGGAAGCCATTATGGGTGCGGTACGAAACCAAATAACGCAGCAGGCCTTCACGTGCGATGCGGCGGCCGAGGTATCGGATCTGGATACTGGCCCAGTCCGGCTGGTTGGTGACTGGGCAGTTGGAGCGGAACACGTGACTGACCAGCGACTCGCTGATCTGGTTGTCGCCGCTGACCGAAAGATACAGCGGCTCCGGCGGGCCGTAATCATTGATGTCGATTTCCAGATCGTCAATCACTTCGCCGCTGAATAAATCAATCGGAAACGCATGGCTGGCCATCGCCGGCAGGATGGTCACGTTCACCGCTGCGCCGCAGGCCTCCGATAGGTCCTGCATCAGCATCTGGCGCAGACGCTCGCTGTCGCCGACCCGGGTCTGGTTGAAACTATTGAGATAAAGCTTGAAGCTTTTCGACTCGATGATGTGGCTGGAATCGGCACGCACTACGATTTCGGCCAGGCCGGCGCGGGGCCGGCCGGATTTGTCCAGCCAGCTCAATTCATAGGCATTCCAGATGTCCTGGCCGAAGAACGGCAGCGGCTCCAGGATGCCCAGGCCTTCACGAGCATCGGCGCGCGCGATCGGAAACAGCAGGCGCGGATCATAGCGGCCGGTGTATTCGGCCGGTTTGCCCAGAAGACTATCTTCGAACATCAGGGCGCCCCGGCGAGATAATCAAGGCTGATCTGCAGCAGGGCGCGGGTGCCGAGCGGCAACGCCGATTCGTCCAGGAAGAACTGCGGTGAATGATTGCTCGGGGCGGTATTCGGATCCTGGCCTTTCGGCGTGGCACCGACGAAAAAGAAAAAGCCCGGGACTTCCTTGGCGTAATAGGCAAAATCCTCAGCACCGGTGGTCAGCGTCATTTCCACCACGTCTTTGCCGGCGACCTTTCGCAGGCTCGGCAGTACTTTGGCGGTTAAGGTCGGATCATTGACGGTGACCGGATTGCCGATGGTATCCGGAATTTTGGAAACGACCGTCGCGCCATGGGCCGCCGCCACGTGTTCGGCGACGTTGGCCAGATCCTTGAACACCTGCGCACGCATCTCGTCGTCGAAGGTCCGGATGGTGCCGATCAGTTCCACCGAATCAGGAATGATGTTGTAGCGGATGCCGCCTTTGATGGCACCGAAACTGAGCACCACCGGCTGCTTGGTCAGGTTCTGCCGGCGTGACACGATGGACTGCGCACTGCTCACAATTTCGGCGGCGGCCACGATAGGATCGACACCGCCCCAGGGCCGCGAACCGTGGGTCTGACGACCTTTTACCACGATATTGAAACGGTCAGAGGCCGCCATCAGCGGACCGGAACGATATCCGAGCTGGCCGGCATTGAGGGTGGAAAAAACGTGCAGCCCGAAAACCGCTTCCGGCTTGAAGGTTTTGAAAATGCCTTCTGCCAGCATTTGGTCAGCGCCTCCGGTTTCACCGTCCGGCGGCCCTTCTTCGGCCGGCTGGAAAATAAACAGGACCTCGCCAGCGATATCGGATTTATGTCTAGCCATCGCCTCGGCTACACCCATCAGAATAGCGGTATGCGAATCATGACCGCAGGCGTGCATCACTCCAACCTTCTCGCCGCGAAATTCGGCGGTCTGTTTGGACTGGAATGGGAGACCGGAATTTTCGGTAACCGGCAGCGCATCCATGTCGGCACGCAGAGCGATGCGCTTGCCAGGCTTAGCACCTTTGAGTATGGCGATTACGCCGGTGTGCGCAACTCCGGTAGTCACCTCCAGCCCGAGACTGCGCAAATGTTCGGCAACGCGTTTCGAGGTCCGGAATTCGCGATTGCCGAGCTCGGGAAACTCATGGAAATCGCGGCGCCATTCCAACACCTTGGCATCGACCGGCTTGGCCCAGGCCTCGATATCGGCGGCATGTGCAGCCATAGATGACAGCAGTGCGGCGGCCACGGCAAGGGCGGTTGATTTCAGACGCATGGGGAGCTCTCCGCAGGTGATTGCAATCATGCTATCACAGGAAAAACAGGCCGGTGCAGAGGATGGCGTTCTGTGACGGAGCGCGCAGTACCGAACGGTCAGGGCCGATGTTCGCTGGCCAGATACGCTTCCGACTGCATTTCAGTCAGGCGTGAGGCGGTACGCTCGAACTCACGCTGCAAGCGGCGACCGGTATACAGTGAAGCCGGATTGGCGGCGGCGCTCAACAACAGGTTGACATGACGGTCGTACAGTTCATCGATCAGATGAATGAACCGGCGCGCGGCATCTTCGGTTTCCTCATTGAAAAGCGGTACGTCCGAGAGCAGCAGGGTATGGAAGTCACGGGCGATTTCGATGTAATCGGCACTCGAGCGCGGCCCGTTGCACAGCGCGTCGAACGTGAACCAGGCGACGCCCGGGCTCAGCGCAAGCACGGGAATGTCGCGTTGATTGATTTCGATGAACCCCGCCAAGGGTGAACGGCCACTCAGCCGCCGATACTGCTCGGCAAGCAGCGTTCTGCTGTCGGCATCGGCGGTAAGCGCATAGGTGCGCGCCTGGTTCAGGGTGCGCAGCCGATAATCCTGCGCGCTTTCCAGCACCATCACCGCGCATTCGCGCTTGAGCAGGGCAATGCACGGCAAGAAGCTCTCGCGCTGCAGGCCATTCGGGTAAAGTTCGTCCGGCGGCACATTCGAAGTAGTGATGAACGTAACCTGTCTGCGGATTAATTGATCGAGCAGGCGGTGAAGAATCATGGCATCGCCGATATCGGAAACGAAGAACTCGTCCAAGACCAGCAAACGGCATTCCTGTGCGATTTTGCCGGAAAGCACCGCCAGCGTATCGGCGGTCTCCGGCATTCCTGCAAGCTGCTGATGGACATGGTTCATGAAGCGATGGAAGTGCCAGCGCTGATGCGGAATATCGCCCAGATCTTCGATGAATAATTCAGTCAGCAGCGTTTTTCCGCGGCCAACACGCCCCCACAGATAGAGGCCTCTGAGTGTCACCGGCCGACTGGCAAGGCGCTTCCACCAGGGCCGATGCTGTGCTTCGCGCAACCCTTTGGCCAAGGCTTCAAAATAGGCGAGAACCTCCAGCTGTGCCGGGTCGGCGTGGATGTCGCCGGTGGCGACCATGTCTGCATAGCGCTGTCCCACGCTGCGGGGTGTCATAACGATAAGGCCTGCAGGAAGTGCTTCACATGTTCCCGCAAGGGCACTAACTGGCCATGGAAAAAGTGGCTGGTTTCTGGCATCGCCACGATTTCGGGCGGAGGGGTCTGCGCCTTCAGCCATTCCAGAACCCCGGCCGCGGGTACGATTTCATCGGCCTCGCCCTGCACGGCCAGCCAAGGGCACCGGGGATGGCGGATCTCGCTGAAGTCGCGAAAACCGACCGGCGGCGCTATGGAAACCATCTGCACCGGCGAATAGAATGCGGCGGCGTTCAGCGCCACCCAGGCGCCGAAGGAAAAGCCGGCCAAAGCCAAGGGTGATTGCGGACGCTGGGCCTGGACCCAGTCAATGACGGCTCGGCAGTCTGCCAATTCGCCTCGGCCTTGGTCATAGCCGCCTCCTGAGATGCCGACGCCGCGGAAATTGAAACGCACCGCGATGTAGCCGCCTTCGGTAAACGCTTTTGCAAGCGTGCTGACCACTTTATTGTGCATGCTGCCCCCATCGGGCGGATGCGGATGACAGATCACCGCTACAGGGGTGGTCTCAGTATGCACCTGGGGAAATTCGACAAGCGTCTGCAGGCCGCCGGCAGGGCCGGGCAGCAGGACTTCGGCATTGGCGACGGGAAAAGCCATTATCGGTCCAGTATAACGCATGCAAAAACGCCGCCCGAAGGCGGCGTTTGAAATCAGAAATCGCGCTTACTTGAGATTGCCGATCATCCAATCCACGGAGGCAATGACCTGTTCGTCGGTAAGCGACGGATTTCCGCCTCGGGCCGGCATGCCACGGATGCCCTCGATGGCGTGTTTATGGAGCAGATCGTTGCCCTGGGCCAGACGCGCGCCCCACTCGGCCTTCAACATCTTCGGGGCGCCAGCGGCACCGGAAGTATGGCACCCGGCGCACAACTGGCTGTAGATTTCACCGCCATCAAGGGTGCCACCATAGGCCACTTGGCCCTTGGCTGCTTCGGCAGCGGCGGCAATGGCGGCAGCTTGTGCTGCGGCTCCGGTCTGTCCGGAATACACAGCACCTACCGGCGCAATGCGCGCCTGGGTTGCGGCCTGTTGCGCCGGCGTGACTTCAACGGGGCGTTTTCCATTGAAATAGATTCCGGCAAAAATCAGCAGAAAGGTAATCAACACCAAAGCGGCGATGACTTGGGCAAAATTTTTCATGAACACAAGATCGTGATTACGCACAAAACACCTGTCTAGGTCGGAGCCCGAATCTGGGGAAAGCCCTATTATATCGGGGCTTGGGTGCTGAATAAAGCGGTTATTACATCGATTTTCAGTGGAATATGAAATAGAGCAGATTGTTCTGGAAGAACGGATTACCGGTCAGCAGACTGTGGCGTTCACAGAAGAAGGTGGTCTGGGCCACCGGAAACAATTCCCGGCGCGGTACTGCCGAAAGATAATCGAAGGCCTTGCGCGCCGATGCCGATTCACGGGTGACCAGACCATCGCCTGGAGCAAACAGGAGCCCCTGGTAATTGACGTTCTGCCGTCGGCTCTTGATTTGCTCTTGGCTGAAGGCAAGATGGTAGTTGCCAGAAACCCCTTCAAGCAGTGCGCGGGACTCCGTCTGACTGCAGTCTCCGCCGAACAGGGCAACCTCGGTCGGTGTATCGGCCATCGGCAGCGCAAGTGCGTTCTGGAAGTGGCGAGCCTGCGCCAGATTGTTTCGGAAAACCCTCTGGGCAGCAGCCAACGCAGCTGGATGCATGCGGGCTTCGGTTTCCGCCGAAAAAACAGACCAGCGATTGTTTTCCCAGAGCCCTACATCATAAAAATCGAGCGGCACAGGCGTTCCATTGGCATCGATCAAGGCAACCGTGTCGGGCAGGGGCAGGGTTTCGAAGGGCGTGGCGAAATACGCCATGATATCGGCTGGAACAGTGCGCAATCCCATGTCATAGCCCTGATGCAGGCGCTTGACGCTGATGATGGAGCCCAGATTGGGTGTTCCCAGCATCACCAGTCGGCGGATGCGCTGGCCGCCCTCAGCCCAAGGCTGCGGAGCGGGACGTGTTTCGACATGTTGCGGCCCGTACTGCAGATAATAGCGGGCAATCAACCCACCATTGCTGTGGGCGATGATATCGACCCTTAGGCCGGGATCGCGATAATCGCGGCGGATCTGTTCAATCAAGGCATGCAGTCCGGAGACGGCTTCAAAGTTGCTCTTGCGCCAGTCATAGGCGAACACATAAAGCCGGCGCTGGCTTTTATCGGTAACGGGCTGCCCGAGGCTTGTCTGCCGGTATTTACCGGCACTTTCCAGTACGCCGACGAGCTTGCCGTAGAAATCAATGCCGGCTATCTCATCAAATAGGCGTCCTGCATGGACGCCATCAGTGGCACTGGGTACGAGCTCATCATAGTGGGTGAATGCCAAATTGTTGACCGACACCGGCCAGATTTCCTTTCCGTCCGCATCGACAAGGGCGCTGCCCATGATGCCGGGGATGACAATCAGTGGTACACCGGTTTCATTCATGTAAGCCGTGCTGTAAAGCGCCTGCAAATCCGGCTTTTTGCTGACAGCAACACAGCCTGCCAGCACTAATGCCATGAATACAAAACCGACTCTAAGGAAAATTTTCATTTCAAAAAAAACGCCCCTTGCGGGGCGTGTTCTCATTCCTGGAAGCTAATCTTTTTAAGATCGGCGTTCTTGGTGCGTGCCAGCACCTTCGCCAGAGTTTCGTACTCGGCTTCCGGATCAATCGTTATGTTGATGGTCGGTTGCACATCGCGAGCACCTTCAACATTGAACTGCGACTGCAGAGTCGCCATCGGTACCGGGCTACCGTTCCAGGCCACGGTGCCTCCGGCCTGGACATGGATATCAATGGGCTCCGGCGGTTCTTTTTCCTTCGGCGGATCAACCGTCGATTTCTGCGGAAGATCGACCTGAATCTGATACGACAGTGGCGGCGCGGTCACCATGAAGATGATCAGCAACACCAGCATGACGTCGACCAAAGGGGTCACGTTCATGTCGGCCATTGCGCCGCCGGATGAGTTGGAGCTGAATGCCATAGTCTTACTTCCTTAGTTACGCTCGGGCATCGACACGAAGCCGACTTTGCGCATGCCGGACTCCCTGATAATGGTTACGACCGTCTTGATCTTCTCGTACTTGGTGTCTTCGTCGGCACGGATATCAACCTGCGGTTGCGGCTCCTTGGCCAGATTGGTGGCCAGATTGACCTCCAAGCGGTTTTTCAGGTTTTGTGCATCGGAAACGCTGCCCATCGGCTGATCGTTCCAGAACACGTCGCCATTGCTGCTGATGGCGACGGTGACCGGCGGCACGAGGATTTCGGGCTTTTTATCCAAAGATGCGGTCGGCAACTCAACCTTCACTTTGTGCGCCATCAGTGGCGCGGTAATCATAAAGATGATGAGTAGCACCAGCATCACGTCGACCAAGGGGGTCACGTTGATTTCGGCCATTGGGCCGCCGCTGGAGTTTGAACTGAAAGCCATGACTGGAGTCCTCGGACGGAGAGTGAATTACTTGCTGCCGACGCGTGAGCCGGTCGCGAAGAAATCGTGCAGATCGTGCGCGAAGGTGTCGAACTTCGAATAAATCGTGCGGTTGGTGCGGTTAAAGGCGTTGTAAGCCACCACCGCTGGAATCGCAACGAACAGGCCGAAGGCCGTCATGATCAAGGCCTCACCGACCGGGCCAGCAACAGCATCAATCGAAGCCTGACCGGTGGCGCCGATGCGGATCAGAGCATGGTAAATGCCCCATACGGTACCCAGCAAGCCGACGAACGGCGCTGTCGCGCCGACGGTAGCAAGCCACGTCAGGCCGTTTTCCATATTGGCTCCCTCACGCGTGACGGCTTGGCGCAGAGCACGGTCGACGAACTCGGATTTGCTGAGGCTTTGGGCCAAGGCATTGCCTTCCTGGTGGGAGGCGGCCTCGATGGAGTCCAGGGCGATTTTCGAGAACGGCTCATTGGGCTTCTGCTCTTCCAGAAACTGACGGGCTTCCCGCGGATTCTTGATCGACCAGAAGGTCTCTACGATGCGATCGGCATTGGCGGCGATGCGGCCATTGTTGATCGTATTGATTACGGTGTACCACCAGGAACCGATCGACATGATGATCAGGGTAATGAAAACTACCCAACCAACCATATCCATGTTCTGCACCATGTGGCTGAAACCCATTTGCTGCAGGGCTTCAGCGTTGTTGGACGATCCGCCCGCAGCGGAAGCGGCGGCAGTAGCGGTTAAAATGAGGTCCTGCAACATAAGGAATACCTTTATAAGTTAGTTAATGAAGAAAAAACGGTACAACAGTCAATTTACATCGTGAAGTCAACGCTTACCAGAGCGGAGCCGCCAACCGGCTGACCATTCTTTTTGCCTGGATTGATTTTCCACTTCCGGACGCCGGTCAAGGCCGCACGATCCAGGTCACGGTTACGGCTGGATCTGTGCACCGAGGCATCGAGCACCGTGCCGTTGGCATCGTAAGTCACCTGAATGACAACGGTACCCGTTGCGCCAACGCGGGCGGCAGCCGGCGGGTATTTAATCGGATACTGGGCGCGGGTCGATGCATCGACATCACCACCACCGAAATCTGCCGGCGGACCGGCGGGAGGGGCGGGAGGAGTCGGGGGCGACTGGCTGTCCATCGGACCGGGCGTGTCATAGACCATCGGCGGTTCGTCCGGCGGCGGCGGCGTCTTCTGCGGCGTGGTCTGGATAATTTGTTTTTTCAATTCTTTCGGCGGATCCGGCGGCGGCGGCGGCGGTGGCGGTGGTGGTGGTGGTGGCTCGGCAAACGAAACCAGGGTTACGGTGTCCTCACCTTTTTTGCTGTCAGGCGCCGAAACAGGGGCCATAAGCATCATGAAAATCAGCACATGCACGGTAATGGCGGCGGAGTTTGCCGCAACGCGTGGCCAGCTGAGTTTGTTCTGCTGCTCGTATTTAGAATTCAAATCCGTCATGTGGCGGCGGCTCTGCTTAAATGGATGTTCAATGACGCTTCTGCGCCGTGACCCGCAAATATGCGGGAACCTAGAAGTCTACAACAGTTCCTCTGGCTCTGCCAAGCGCCTAGTTGGCGCCCGCCTGTTTCAAGCGCTTGGCGGCCTCGGCCCGAGTTTCAGGATCCTTAGCAGCCTCTTTCAGTGCCGCAATCATTGCCGCCCGGTTATCGAGTCCGAACTCCGATTCCGCCTCGGCGATGATTAAATAAGCGTCACCTTTATTGTCAACACCCTTGCTTAACCCCCGCTGAGCCGCAGCCTTGGCCTTGGCATAATCGCTTTCTTCGGCATAGACACGGGCCTGAAGGACATCGTAGGCGCCCTTTGCGGACAATTCGGCTGCCTTGCCCCAGGCCTCGATGGCCGATTTGGGCTGATCGGTGTAGTAGTAAGACTGAGCAAGAATATTGTAGGCTCCGGCATCCGGTTTGATAATGCCTTTGGCCATGCCCTCATTGATGATTTTAATGGCCTGCGCCTCCTTGCCTTCAAGATAGGAATAGGACACATAGCCGGCTTCATATTCGGCCAGACTGCTGATTTGGCCTTTGGCATAAAGATCATCGAAGATCTTGGCCGCTTTTTCATACTGCTTTGCATTGGCCAGAACCAGAAGCTGTTTCACCTGGCCACTGCTATCGCCGGTGGCCGCACTGGTGCCGGCAGTCTTGGCGACATCCTCGGCGACTTTGTTGGCCTCGGCCTTCTGACCGGTTTTATTATAGGAATCCATCAGCATGATGGCGATGTTGGGGTCAGCGCCCTTGTCGAGGGTGTAAGCGGTCTTCAGTGTTGAAATCGCCTCCGGATATTTGCCCAAACGATAGTTGGCATTGCCCTTGTTCTTGAGCACCTGAAGATCATCGACAATGCTGGTTTCTGATGAGAACCGGTTGAGATAATCAAGGGCCTCGGAATATTTTTTGTCATTGATTTTCAACAGGCCGAGATTGCGCATCAGATCATAATGCTTGTTGTTGCTGAGGCCGCCCTGCTTGACGGCCGCCTCAGCCAGCAGCGACATGGCAGGATAATTGGTCGCATCGGTGGTGACCTGGGCGATGTACTTCTGGAAGTAGGCTTCCGATTTTTCCTCATTGGATACTTCGGGAGCTGCCAGAACGGCGTCCGCGGCGGCCCTGATGATTGCAGGGTCCTTGCCATTGGACGCCTTTACCATGGCTTCCCACTCTTTCTTGATTTTCGTCTTTGGCATCACCGGCTCGATGCGGGTGGCGCTCGGGTATCTGGCAACCGGTGCAACGGCTTCGGTTTCGGCCTGCTCATCGCAGCCGACCGGATTGCCTTTTTTGTCAAAGCACTTCTCGGCCTTGAGACGATCTCGAGTACCGCCCGTTTGTGCCTGTACCGAAACCGAAATCAACGTCGTAACCAAAACTGCTGCCCAGAATTTCTGCTTGTTCATGGATTTTCCTAATGCCCTTACAACCGAAAGGATAGAGTAATTGCTCTCGCCGATTCACTCAAGTAGCCGGCCCGGGCCGTTCATATTTAGATATCGAGATTGCCGACCTTGAGCGCGTTTTCTTCGATGAAGTCGCGACGGGGTTCGACGAGCTCTCCCATTAGGGTTGAGAAAATCTGGTCGGCGGCAACCGCATCCTCGATTTTGACCTTGAGCAGCCGACGGGTCTCGGGATTGACCGTGGTTTCCCATAACTGCTCGGGGTTCATTTCACCCAGGCCTTTGAAGCGCTGAATAGTGCGGCCCTTTTTGGCTTCATCGAGCAGCCAGTCCTGCGCTTCGGCAAAGCGGCTGATGGACAAGGTTTTACCGCCGCGCTGGACGCTGGCTCCTGGCTGGACCAGGCCATGCAAAACCTGCGCGACCTCATTGATCAGACGCAGTTCGCCATTCACCAGCTGGCTGGCGGCAACCGTCTGGATGATCCGCAACCCGTTATGCTGCTTCTCGATGACCAGGGCGCCCTGTTGCTCGTCGCTGCCGGGCTGGACGGTAATCGCATAGCGGGCTTTGCCGGCACCGCGGTTGTTGAGTTTCGTTTCCAGACCGAGCGCCCATTCGGCAAGCGTGCCGGCGTCTTCGAAATCGTTCATGCGCAGCGCGCGACTGTCAATTACGGCCTGCAACACATCGACATCGACACGGTAAGCAAATCGCTCCATTACTTCCTGCGCGGCGACCACTTGCAGCATCAGTTTTTCTAGCGCCTCGCCGCGTATGGCCGGGGCACCTTCGCCGGGAATCAGCTCGGCGTTTTCGACGGCATTGCTGACCAAGTAGGCGTTCAGTGCCGGCACGTCTTTGAGATACAGTTCGTTCTTGCCCTGCTTGATTTTGAACAAGGGTGGCAGGCCGATGTAAATATGGCCGCGTTCGATCAACTCCGGCATCTGCCGGTAGAAGAACGTCAGCAGCAGGGTACGGATGTGCGAGCCGTCGACATCGGCATCGGTCATCAGGATGATACGGTGATAGCGCAGCTTATCCGGATTGTATTCCTCCTTGCCGATGCCGCAACCCAGCGCGGTAATCAGCGTGCCGACTTCCGCAGAGCCCAGCATGCGGTCGAAACGGGCGCGCTCGACATTGAGGATTTTTCCCTTCAAAGGAAGAATGGCCTGGGTCTTGCGGTTGCGGCCCTGCTTGGCGGAGCCGCCTGCGGAGTCGCCTTCGACAATAAACAGTTCCGACAAGGCCGGATCTTTTTCCTGACAATCGGCAAGCTTGCCGGGCAGGCCGGCGATATCCAACGCGCCTTTACGACGGGTGAGATCGCGCGCTTTGCGCGCGGCTTCACGGGCACGCGCGGCATCACAGATTTTGCCGGCAATGACTTTCGCCTCGGACGGGTTCTCCTGCAGGAATTCTTCCAGCTTCTGGCCGATGACCGCCTCCACCGCCGGACGCACTTCCGAGGACACCAGCTTTTCCTTGGTCTGCGAGCTGAAGCTCGGGTCAGGCACCTTCACCGACAGCACGGCAATCATGCCTTCGCGCATATCATCGCCGGTCGGCGCGATCTTGGCTTGTTTGGCGATGCCGCTCTGCTCGATGTAATTGCTGAGCGTACGCGTCAGGGCCGAACGGAAACCGATCAAGTGGGTGCCGCCGTCTTTCTGCGGAATGTTGTTGGTGAAACAAAACATGGTTTCCTGGTAGGAATCCGTCCACTGCAGCGCGATATCGACCACGATGCCGTCTTTCTCACCACTAGCGGCGATGACATTACTGTGCAGCGGCGTCTTCAGTTGGGCGAGATGCTCTACGAAACTTGCGATGCCTCCCTCGTATTCGAAAAGATCGCGCTTACCCTCCGGGCGCTCATCAATCAATTCGATGCGCACGCCGGAATTCAGAAAGCTCAGTTCACGCAAGCGCTTAGCCAGAATGTCGTAATGGAATACCACGTCGGTGAAAATCTCGGCACTGGGCAGGAAGCGCAGAGTGGTGCCGCGTTTGCTGGAATCGGAAACCCGCTTAATCGGATACACAGGCTCACCAAGCGCGTATTCCTGCTGGTAGTGGCCGCCGTCGCGCCAGATGTCCAGCCACAGCGATGACGACAGCGCATTGACCACTGAAACACCGACGCCATGCAGACCACCTGAAACCTTGTAGCTGTTGTCGTCGAACTTGCCGCCGGCATGCAGCACGGTCAGAATCACTTCGGCGGCGGAAACACCCTCTTCCTTATGGGTGTCGACCGGAATGCCGCGGCCATTATCGGAAACAGAGCAGGAACCGTCATTGTGCAAAGTGACCGTGACCGTATCGCAATGTCCCGCCAAGGCCTCGTCGATAGCGTTATCGACCACCTCGAACACCATGTGATGGAGGCCGGTGCCGTCATGGACATCACCAATGTACATGCCGGGGCGTTTGCGGACAGCCTCCAGGCCGCGAAGGACGGTAATGCGACTGGAATCATAGGTCGACTCCGAACCCGTGCGTTCTTGTTCCGTCATGTGATTTTTCAAGCTCCTGAATAGAGTGCTAAGCTTTTGTTTTATATAGCTATTTAACTAAAATAACCAATGCTCCAATTATACATCAAATCGCTACGGCAGCCTATAGTTATTGAGTGTCGGCAATACGGCCTTGTTCCACGTGAAACCGCTGCAGCAAACTGAAGTTTTCGGCATAGGCTGGTTGGTCGTCCGTGCCGCTGATCCAAATTTGGGCCCGACTCCCAGAGAGCCAGCGCAAGACGCGCCGGAAGTGCTCGGAATCAAGCTCCGAGGCCAGATCATCAAAACAGAGAATGGGCCAAAACCCCTTTTCGTCCACAAATTTCTTGGCTTGGGCCAAGAGCGCGGATAAGGCCAGGAGCTTGGCCTGCCCGCGTGAGAAGTGTTCCTGCTGCAATTGCCCGTTCAGTGTGGCTTCCCAGTCCGCACGGTGCGGGCCGACATTGCAGAACCCGGTCTGCAAGTCCCGATCGCGATTCAGGCGTAAGCTGTCCAAAAGACTCATTTGGGGTTGGCGCCAGCCCGCGGCATAGCCCAGTGTGGCAAGGCCGCCTTCCGGGAGGAAACCCCGGCAAATATCCTGGAATACAGGCTTCAAGGACTCCAGGTACCGTTGCCGGTAATAATGGATGGCCTCGCCGGATTCGGCGAATTCATGGTCCCAGGCCGCCAAAGCCTCCGCTCCCGGTTGCGCTTTCAGTAAGGCATTGCGTTGTTTGAGGGCGCGGTTGAAGCGGCGCCACTGGCTAAAGAACTCTGGTTCCACGTGAAACAAGGCCCAATCCAGAAAGCGTCTCCGGTTATCCGCAGGGCCTGAAATCAGGGCATGGCTACCGGGCTCGAAACTGAGTACAGGGAAGTGGCTGCAAAACTGACCGAGATTATCGACATCCGCGCCGTTTTGGCGCGCCTGCCACTCATTGCCGCTGTGTTGCAGTCCGGCTTGATGGGTTCCGCCATGGGCATCCTGCCATCGGGTGCTGATTTGCAGGCTGGCGGCGCCTTGTTTAATCAAACCATCGCGGATGCGTCCGCGAAAGCTGCGGCCATAGCCGAGAATATGGATGGCTTCGATCACGCTGGTTTTTCCGGCACCGTTTTCGCCCAGCAAAAGATTAACGCCCGGAACGGGCGTTAAGATGAACTCAGTGAAGCAGCGCAGGTTGGCGCCCTGCAATTCAGTCAGATGCATCACAGACGCAGAGGCATGACCACATGGCGGCTGCGCTCATGACTGGCCTCGCGCACCAGGGCTGAGGAATTGCCGTCGCGTAATTTGATAAGGACGGTGTCTTCGCGCAGGGCGGACAGGGCTTCCAGTAAGTAGTTGACGTTGAAGCCGATACTGATGCCTTGAATCGCCGAATCAATGCTGATTTCTTCCTGGGCCTCTTCCTGCTCAGGGTTGTGCGCCACGATATTGAGCACTCCGGGGTTGATATCGAGCTTGACGCCTTTGAATTTTTCGTTCGACAGAATCGCCGCGCGCTGTAAGGCGTTGCGCAGCAAGTCGCGGTCCACCCGCATTTCCTTATCAGCGCCGATTGGAATAACGGCTTCATAGTCCGGAAACTTTCCTTCGATGAGTTTGGTGCTGAAGGTGACATCACTGCGGCTGATACGCAGGTGATTGTTGCCGACCTCGAGCTCGATGTCGTCACTACCCTCTTCCAGTAAGCGTTGCAGTTCAAGCACGCCTTTGCGCGGCATGATGATCTGTTTGCGATTCTCGACGCTTTCGCTCAACTCGGTTTCACACAGAGCCAAACGGTGGCCGTCAGTAGATACACAACGCAAAGTTGTGCCTTTCAGATCAAACAGCAGACCATTGAGGTAATAGCGGACATCCTGCTGCGCCATGGCGAAGGCGGTTCGCTCGATCAGCTCTTTCAAAGCGGCTTCCGGCACACGGATGCGCTCGATGATGGCGAGCTGGTCGTTTTCCGGAAAATCACGGGCAGGCAGGGTAGCCAGGGTATAACGACTTTTTCCTGCCTGGATGGTAGCTTTGTCACCGGAATGGCTGAGCACGATTTTGCTGCCCTCAGGCAGGGCACGCACGATATCGAAAAGTTTGCGTGCGGGAATAGTGACCTCACCATCCTGACCATCATCGATAGTGCAGCGCGCCGCCAACTCCACTTCAAGATCCGTGCCTTTCAGGCTCAATTGCCCATTTTGCACTTGAACCAACAAATTGCTCAGCACGGGCAGCGTTTGTCGCCGCTCAACCACATTCACGACCTGTTGCAGGGGTTTTAGAAACGCTTCACGGGAGAGGCTAAAACGCATAGTGGGATTCCAATGACTAAAAGTAATTATTTAAACTGGTGGTGGTGGTAGTGTCCAGAAAACAACGGGATAACTATATATATCATTGATTTTAAACAAAATAAAAGACAGCAAGGGGTGGTGAAAAGCGACCATAAGAACTGTTGGTCATTTGTGGATAAGTTATCCCACAGATTTCCAACCACACATTATCCACAACTTCCTACCTGTATTACTCCGTCAATTTCCGAACCAATTTATCCCAATCTTCCCTGATTTTTCCATCCGATTCGCGCAGGCCAGAAATAACCCGGCAGCCATGCAGTACGGTGGTGTGATCACGACCGCCGAACGCCTCGCCGATTTCCGGCAAACTGTGTTCGGTCAGCTCCTTGGCCAAAGCCATCGCCACCTGCCTTGGCCGTGCCAGAGAACGCGTGCGGCGTGCCGAAAGCAAATCGGATAGCTTCAATTGATAGTAGTCTGCCACGGTTTTCTGAATATTGCTCAAAGAAATGACCGTGGCTTGTGCGCGCATCAAATCACGCAGGGTTTCCTGGGCGAACTCAAGCGTAATCGGTTTTCCGGTGAAATTGGCGCGCGCTGCCAGGGTGTTCAGCGCCCCCTCCAGGTCGCGCACACTGGAGTGCAGACGCTTGGCGATTTGCCAGGCCACATCGGTCGGCAAATCGATACCCCGGCGTTGTGCCTTATCCATCAGGATGGTGGCACGGGTTTCGTCATCGGGCGGTTCCACCACGACGGAAAGACCCCAGCCCAGCCGCGATTTCAAGCGCGGCTCGAGATTTTCGACTTCGCGCGGATAGCGGTCGCAGGTCAGAATGATCTGCTGTTTACCATCCACCAGTGAATTGAAGGTGTGGAAGAACTCCTCTTGGGTGGTGTTCTTGCCCGCGAAGAACTGGATATCGTCGATTAGCAATGCATCAACCTGCTGGAATTGTTTCTTGAACTGCGCCATGGTCTTGTCGGCCAAAGCTTTCATCATGGCGTTGAAAAACTGCTCCGAGCGCAGGTACAGCA
>NZ_JBIKSE010000027.1:0-22808 GCF_044348765.1 Arenimonas sp. | reverse complement strand
GAAATCGTGGAAGCGGTCGAAACTGAGCTCAATAGAGCGGCGGATGGACCGGCCAGCGTTGTTGATCAGGATATCCACGCCGCCATGCTGCTTGGACACCTGTTCAATCAGACTGTCGCAGGAATCCAGATCGGCGAGATCGGCTTTGAAGGCATAACACAGATGTCCGGCGTCGCAGATTTCCTTGCGTGTCGCTTCGAGCTCTTGCTCGCCACGGGCAGCAATGACAACTTTGGCACCGGCCTCGGCGATCTTGAGAGCGGCCGCCTTGCCGATGCCGGACGAACCGCCGGTAATCAGCACCACTTTGCCCTCGACCTTGCCACGCAGCGACCTGTCGATGAACAGATCGGGGTCAAGATTGCGTTCCCAGTAATCCCACAGACGCCAAGCGTAGCTTTCGAGCGGCGGCACCGCAATTTTCGAGCCCTTCAGGGCACGCTCGGCTTCGCGGGCATCGAACCGGGTCGGATAAGTGATGAATTCCAAGGTTGATTTCGGAATCTTCAAGTCGCGCAGGATCATATTGGTCAGGCGTTTGACCGGCGGCAAATTGCTAACTGCCATCCGCATCGGAGCCGGTATGAAAGCGAACATGCGTGCATCCAGACGCATGGTCATTTCCGGCGCATGCGCGGCACGTGCAAAGGTGTTCATCAGTTCGCCGAACCGCATCGGCTCCGGATCGACCAGATGGAAACAGTGGCCATCCAGTCCCTTTTTGTGGGCAATATAATCCATGGCATCTGCCACGAAATCAACCGGAACGACGTTGATACGGCCGCCCTCGATGCCCAGAGTCGGCATCCACTGTGGCAGTGTCTGCCGGATTTTCTTAATCAGCGTGAACAGATAATAGGGCCCATCGATTTTATCGATTTCTCCGGTCTTGGAATGGCCGACCACCATCGACGGCCGGTAAATCCGGTAAGGCACGACATCCTGTTTTCGCACCAGACCCTCCGCTTCGTGCTTGGTCTTCAGGTACGGATCTTTCAGTCCTTCGGCCTCATCGAACATGTCTTCGCGGAATACACCGGGATACAACCCGGCAGCGGCGATGGAGCTGGCGTGGTGGAAACAACCGGCCTTGATGACGGCAGCCAGTTCGAGGGCGTTCTTGGTGCCGCCGATGTTGGCTTGCTTCTGGCTGTCGGCATCGGCAGTCAGATCGTAGATCGCGGCAAGATGAAAGAAATGCTGGACCTTGCCCTTGAGCGCACTGATCTGGGCAGCGCTCAGCCCCAGTTTGGCTTTGGAAAGATCACCGGTAACCGGGACGATACGTTTCATGTCCCATCCCATCGCCTCGCCGATCTGACCGAGTTTTTTAGCCGAGCCTTTACGTACCAGCACATGCACTTGGCCTTTACGTTTAAGCAGGTTGCTGACCAGAAAACGACCGATGAAGCCGGTGGCGCCGGTAACGAAATAAGCCATAGAAATACCCGATTCCTTTGCCGTTTTATGTTGATTAAGCACTTGATTTTTTACCGCAAACCACAGTTTAATGCATAATACTGGAATACGACTTCAGGTCAAAGGACTTCTTCATGGCAACGCTGCAGGAACAATTTGAACTGGCCGCCCTCGAAGCCAAGAATCTCACGAAGCGGCCAGACAACGACACCTTGTTGCGGATGTATGGCCTCTACAAGCAGGGATCCGAAGGCGATGTCAATGGGCCGGCACCGGGCATGTTTGATTTCGTCGCATCGGCGAAATTTCAGGCCTGGCAGAAGCTTGAGGGTACCAGCCGGGAATCTGCCATGAAAAAATATGTCGACCTTGTCGACTCTCTGAAGGACTGACGTGTCCGGAAAAACCCGAAACCGCATACTCGATGTTGCCCTGCGTCTTTTTAATGAACAGGGCGAAACCAACATCTCCACCAATCACATCGCGGATGAGCTTGAAATCAGCCCGGGCAACCTGTACTACCACTACCGGAACAAGGACGACATCATCGAGCAGCTGTTCCTGCGTTTCGAAGAACGCATGGATCAGGCTTTGGTGGCTCCGGAAGGCCGCGAAGTCACCCTCGAGGATGTCTGGCTGCAACTCCACCTGGTCTTTGAGTGTATCTGGAATTACCGCTTTATCTACCGGGATATCATCAATATTCTTAGTAGAAACAGAAGTTTACGCCTTCGATTTGCGCGAATCCTAAAACGCGGCTCATCCAACGCGCAAGGCATCATGCGTGGCCTGAACGAAACCGGAGCCATGCGGGCCAGCGCCGCCGAAATCGAGGGTCTGGCCACCAATATCCTGGTTTTGGCCACGTTTTGGCTCAATTACGCCAATGTCCGGGGTGAAAAAGACGAACAGCGTGCTATCCAGCAGGGGATTGTGCAGGTCATGATGCTGGTTTCGCCCTTCCTGCGCGATACCGAACGTCTGCATTTGCACACTCTGTCCAAAGCCTATACGGATTAAGGCTTTATTTAACAAGTTATTGCTTTCACTGGATTTTGGCGGTATAATACCGGCTCACCGTTTTCGTTGTTTAGGAATATATAGCCATGAAAGTCCTTAATTCGCTCAAGTCGGCCAAGACCCGCCATCGTGACTGCAAGGTCGTCCGTCGTCGCGGCAAGGTCTTTGTGATTTGCAAATCGAATCCCCGTTTCAAAGCCCGTCAGCGTTAATCGATTTCCAGGCGTTGCACCGATCAAGCCGGCTGACGCCGGCTTTTTCTTATTGACGCCCTCTCGTTGTTGAGGTTTCGGATGAATGATATCTCCCGCTTTCCGGCCGAATGGGAGCCGCAATGCGCCGTGCTGATGGCTTGGCCCCACAGCGACACCGATTGGGCGGCGCGCCTGGATGCAACAACACACTGTTTCGCCGCTATCGCCGCCGCCATCAGTGTGCGCCAGACCCTTCTCTTGCTGGTTCCGGATTCCGCCATCGCGCAGGATGCCCGCAGCGCATTGGCGATGGCAGAAGCGGATTTGGCACGGGTACGCTTCATCACCTTGCCCTACAATGACACCTGGCTGCGGGACAGCGGCCCAATCAGCCTGCGTAAGGCCGATGGTTTTGAACTTCTGGATTTTCATTTCACTGCATGGGGCGGCAAATTCGAGGCCGGATTGGATGACCGCATCGTCTCGGAAATGCACGCTCAGGGACTATTTCGGAATGCCCAACACCGCCGAGTCGACTTTGCGCTGGAAGGCGGCGGCATCGAAACCGACGGCGCCGGCACCCTGCTGTCGACTTGGCACTGTCTGCATGAGCGGCATCCGGATAAATCCCGCGCAGACATCGAAAATGTGCTGAAAGAACAGCTTCAGCAGCATCGGGTCCTATGGCTGGAGCATGGATATCTCGAAGGCGATGATACCGATGCCCACATCGACACGCTGGCCCGTTTCGCTTCGGAAAACGCCATTGTGTATCAGGGCTGCGAAGATCCGGAAGACAGCCATTACCTTGAACTACAGGCAATGGCTGGGGAACTGCGGCAATTACGTACTGTTTCCGGAAACCCCTACTTGCTGCATGCCTTGCCCTGGCCGAAACCGATAATGGATGAGGGTCGCCGTCTAGCCGCCTCCTATGCTAATTTCCTAATCATCAATGGTGCGGTAATGATGCCTTTGTATGATGATCCTGCCGATGCCGAAGCCCTTTCCGTCATGCAGAAGGCCTTCCCCGCACGCACCATCATCGGCATCCCCTGCCGCGATCTAATCTGGCAAAATGGCAGTCTGCACTGCTGTACCATGCAACTACCGGAAGGGTTACTGAAATGAGCCGTTCGACACTGAAAGCCGCACTAATCCAAGACATCAACCATGGCGATGCCGCAGCCAACCTGGCGGTTATCGAGCAGCGCGTGGCCGAAGCGGCAGCGGCTGGCGCTGAATTGGTGCTGTTGCAGGAATTGCACAATGGTCCCTATTTCTGCCAACACGAATCGGCTGCAGAGTTCGATCGGGCCGAGGCCATACCCGGACCGAGCAGCGAGCGTCTGTCAGTACTTGCTGCTAAGCACCGGGTGGTGTTGGTGGCTTCGCTGTTCGAGCGGCGTGCCGCCGGTTTGTATCACAATACCGCCGTCGTCTTCGAAAAAGACGGCACACTACTGGGCAAGTATCGGAAGATGCATATTCCGGATGATCCGGGTTTCTACGAAAAATTCTATTTCACTCCGGGCGACCTTGGCTTTCATCCGATTGCCACCAGCCTGGGTAAAATCGGTGTTCTGGTGTGCTGGGACCAGTGGTATCCGGAAGCGGCACGGCTGATGGCACTGGCCGGTGCCGAATTGCTGGTCTACCCGACCGCCATCGGCTGGGATCCGGACGATTGCGCCGAAGAAAAAGGTCGGCAACGGCAAGCCTGGATGCTAAGTCACCGCGGTCATGCGGTCGCCAATGGCATTCCGGTTCTGAGCTGCAATCGCACCGGGTTCGAACCGTCACCGCTCGGTGCCAGTGGTATCCGTTTCTGGGGCAGCTCGCACGTACTCGGCCCACAAGGTGAGTTGCTGGCCGAGGCCAGCACTGATGCTCCTGAAATTCTTTATGCCGACCTTGATCTCGCGCGCAGCGAGCAGGTCCGGCGCATGTGGCCGTTCCTGCGTGACCGCCGGATCGATGCCTATGCCGACCTGCTGAAACGCTACCGCGATTGATCTGACGATGAGCTTACCCGACTTCGCCGGCCAACCGGTCCGCCAATGCACCATCAATGGGATTGTCTACACCCTGCTCGGTACCGCCCATGTTTCGGTGAAAAGTCTGGAAGCAGTCAAAGCCGCCATTGACGGCGGTGGTTTTGACACTATCGCTGTCGAACTCGATGCCAACCGGCACCGGCAACTGACCCAGCCTGATGCACTCTACAAACTCGACATCTTCCAGATTATTAAGGAAGATAAAATCGGTCTGGTCGCGGCCAATCTGTCCTTGGCCGCCTACCAGCGTCGCCTTGCCGAACAGCTGGGCATCGAGCCCGGCGCCGAACTCAAGGCGGCGGCCCAGGAAGCTGAATTGCGCGGCCTGCGGATGGCTCTGATCGACCGCGATGCCGGCATTACGCTGAAACGCAGCTGGTCGAAACTGGGCTTCTTCAAACGTGGCCAACTGGTGGCCGGGCTTGGTACCAGCCTGATCAGTTCCGATGACATCGGTGAGACGGAAATCGAACAGCTCAAGGAAGGCGATATGCTGGAATCGAGTTTCGGTGAATTTGCCAAACAGACTCCCGAATTGTATGAAAGCATCATCGACGAACGCGACCGCTACATGGCCGCTAAATTATTACAACTGCGATTCCATACCGACGTCAAGCATGTGCTTGCCGTTGTCGGCGCTGGTCATCTAGCCGGCCTTGAACGGGCATTGCAGAATCCGGTCAATATGGACGGCACTGTTATTGCGGATTTGGAAACGTTGCCGGCACAATCCGGCATGCCCTGGTTCAGCCTGTTCATCGCCTTGTTCCTCATCGGCGGATTCGCCTGGGGCATTCACGAAGGCGGCTTGAAGCTGGCCGGTATACTCTTACTTCAATGGGTGCTGATTACCGGCTTCGGTGGTTTGATCGGATGCATCGCTGCCAAGGGGCATTGGCTGAGCTGCCTCGCCGCATTCATCGCCTCGCCGCTGACGCCACTGCATCCGGCGCTAAGCTCGGGCATGGTATCGGCCTATGTGGAAGCCAAACTGCGCAAACCGACCTATGAAGATCTGCTGAAGCTCAAGGACGACACCACCGAAATATCCGGGTGGTGGAAAAACCGCTTCGCGCGCATTTTGGTGAATTTCATCCTGACCAACTCCGGCACCGCCCTGGCGGTCTGGATTGCCGGCGCGACTTTCTTCATCAAGCTCGGCTAACCGGCGCTCAGGCCGGTTTCACGAAACGTTGCAGAGGCGCTTTGGCTTTGGCCCGCGCGATGACACCGCTGGTTTTGATGCGTAAATCGTCCAATGCGGCATAGATGGTCGGCAGGAAAATCAGGCTGACGATGGTCGAAAACGCCAAGCCCCCGACCACGGCACGGGCCATCGGATAGTACGCCGGGCCATCGCCGCCGATCTGGGTCGTACCGAAGCACAGCGGCAGCATGCCCAGTATCGTGGTTCCCATGGTCATCAGAATCGGACGCAGACGCTCTTTACAGCCCATAACCAGGGCTTCAGTGCGGGCATGGCCGCTGCGACGCAAGGCATTGATATGTTCAAACAAGACAATGCCGTTATTGACCACCACGCCCATCAGTACCAAGATGCCGATGGAGGCCATGATCGAGAATGTTGTTCCGGTCAATGCGAACAGCCAGAACACACCGAGCGCGGAAAACAGGATGCTCGTCAAAATCGCCAACGGCATCAGCAATGACTCGAACAATGCGGCCATGACGATGAGAATCATCAACAGCGCGATGAGTGTGTTGGTTCCCATCTGTCCGGCGGCATCGCCACCGTTGAAGCCGCCCTGGCTCTCGCTCCAGGAATAGCCCGGTGGCAAGTTGCTCAGGACTCGTTTGAACGCCGCCATAGCCTCCTCGGTGGTCACATCATCGGCTTTATTGGCCTTGATGGACAAGGATGTTAGTCGGTCCTGACGGTAAATCTCGCTGTCGCCTTTGCGGATCTCGACATTGATCACCGACATCAGCGGAACGGTGGTTCCATCCGGACGGCGAAGGGTCAAACCCGAGAGTTCTTCGATACGGAATTGCTCAGCACCGGCAAATCGGACCCACATCGGGATTTCCTGGTCGTCCTTGCGGAACTCGCGCAGCGTTGTTCCGCGCAAGGCTATACTGATATATTGCGCAACATCCTGTGCGCTGAACCCAAGTGCGCCGGCACGATCACGGTCGACACTGACCCGGACCTCGCTATTTTCATCACCGGCATTCAGACGCACGTCGCGGAGTTCTGGCTGTTTAGCCAGAACCGGAATCACCTCGGCTCCTATCTGCTTCAGCATTTCGGTGGAATCGCCACTGAGGAAAATTTCGACGCTGTTATCCTGTCCGCCGCCAGCACCGCCGCCACCGGGTCCACGACCGCCCTGGAAACCGACCTCAGCACGCGCAAACTTAGGAATTTCGGAACGGATCATTTCCTGGACCTGTTCGGATGACATGGCGCACACATAATCCGGATTCACCAACCGGATACTGCGTGACACGAAACTGTTACATGAACGAAGATCGTCACGCAAGGTCAGGTTCATGCCGCCCCAGCCCTGCTCGCTGTAGAACACATACACTTGCTTGATCTGATAGCGATTACGGTTGTCATCCATGAACTGCTCGACCTTGGCCACCTCATCGGACATCTGCTCGAGTGAATAGGCCCCATTCCATTTGAAATACAGGGAAAGTTCACGGCCGACTTCATTGGAATTTAAATCAAACTTGGTAAATTTAAAAGGCACCAAGCTGACCATGATGATGAACAGGATGCCGAGCAATGAAAGCCGGCGGTTAACCAGCGTCCATTCCAGGAAGCGGCCATAAAGACGGGTCAAGCCCGGCACGAAACCATGGGACTGCATAATGGCGGGCGGCGTTTTCAACCTGGCGGAAATCATCGGAATCAGACTCACGGCAACCAACCATGACGCCAGCAGGGAGATTGTAATGGTCAATGCCACCTGCGACAGATAGATCGAAATGAAATTCTTCTCGCCGAACAGGTTAGGAAGAAAAACGATTATTGAAGTCAGGGTGCCGCATGAAATGGCCAGCTGCACCGATTTGGTGCCCTCGATGGCGCACATCATCGGATTTTCCGGATATTTTTCCCGGTACTGGTAGATGCTTTCAACTACCACTACGGCATTGTCGACCAGCATCCCGATGCCGAGCAATAGACCCATCATCGACAGCACGTTCAAGGTCATCCCGGTAAAATACATCACGCCCAGGGTGATGACGATACAAATCGGTATGGCAAGACTCACCATCAAGGTCGACGGCCAGTGCCGCAGGAAGTAGAACAGCACGATGATCGACAGCAGCGACCCGATGACACCGGCTTCAATCAGCTCGGCAATGGAACTCTTCACGCTTTCGGCGGCATCACTCACGATGATGAACTTAATGCCGGACAAGTCCGGATCTTCCTTGATTTTCTCGATTTCGGCATGGATGGCATCGGCGACATTGACCAGATTGGCATTCTGCTCACGCAGGATATCGACGCCGACCGCCGGACGGCCGTCGAGACGGCGCCCGAAGTCCTGGCGCTGCAGTTTGAAGCGCACGTCAGCGATATCGCCGAGTCTTAGCCCTTTGTCATTCAACGGCAGACTGCGCAGTTCTTCTACCGTCTTGATTTCGCCGACCGGCTGCACGCGGATACGCCGGTCACGGTCGTTAATGTCCCCGGCAGAAACTGAAAAGTTGACGGATTGCAGCTTCGCAGACAACTCATTGAGACCGACATTATGGCTGGCCAGGCGGATGGGATCGATGGCGATTTCGACTTCAGGCGGCGGCGCACCGGTGATGTCGACACGAGCTACGCCGGGAATGCGCTCAATGCGCTTCTGGATAGAATGCTGGATGAGTGCATAGCTGTTCTTCAGGTCTCGATCGGAAGCAAAACGGACGCGCATCAGTGGCTCGTCATTCGGCGAGAATTTCTGGACGAAATAGCGCTGGACATCCTCCGGAAGCTCAGAGCGGATGGCATCGATGCGGTCACGGGCCTCGCTGGCTGTGATTGCGATGTCCCGATTCCAATCCGAGAACATCAGGAAGATGCCAGCGTTGTCCGAACGGGAGGTCGAATTCATCATCGAGATTCCGGGCAAAGTCGAGAGCGCCTCCTCGACTGGCCGGGTGATCTGGCGTTCGACTTCCTGCGGCGTGGACCCCGGATAGGGAATGCTGACGAAGACGAAGGGCACATTGATGTCAGGGAACTGTTCCAGCGGCAGCCTGACTGCCGCTAACAGTCCGATCACAATCAGTGAAATGAAGCACATCACCGCCGTGACCGGCCGGCGCAGACTCAGTTCGGCGAGACTTTTCACCGGAGGCTCCCGCCTTCAAGTGCATCATGATGCAGCGCACCACGCGCTTTGTAATAGCTGTCCGGACGCCGATCGAGCAGGTCATAGACGATCGGAATGACGACCAGCGTCAGCACGGTCGAAACCGTCAGTCCGCCGATGACGGTCAGGGCCATCGGTGCGCGGACCTCGGCACCCTCGCCGCCGAAGAATGCAAGCGGAGCGAAACCGAACAGGGTCGTCAGGGTCGTCATGATGATCGGACGCAGGCGTGATTCCGCACCTTGGCAGATGGCCTCACGCTTGGCGACGCCGTCCTCGCGCAGCTGGTTGACCTTGTCAATCAGCACGATGGCATTCTTGACCACGATGCCGACAAGAAGGATCAAGCCGATGAAGACCACCACCGATATCGGCGACCCGCTCAGCCACAGGGCCAGAACGGCACCGACCATCGCCAGTGGAATCGAAAACAGAATCACGAAAGGATGCAGCAGCGATTCGAACTGCGAGGCCATGACCAGATAAACCAGGAAAATCGCCAGGCCGAAGGCGAAAAACAGCGAATTGCGCGAACGGTCGAGCTCTTCGCTCTGGCCCCCGAAGGCAATGCGGACATCGGCCGGCAATGGATCGGCCGCCACCATGTCACGCACCTCCTTCACCGCAGTCCCCAGATCAATCTCCCGGAGGTTGGCTGAAATAATCGCGACCCGGGTCTGGTCGACGCGGTTGATTTCACTCGGCCCGATGGTTTCAATGACCTGCGCCACAGAAGCCAGCGTGACCGGCTGCGGTGCAGACGGATTGATGATGATGTTTCGGATATCGTCGACCGAGGACCTGGCCTGTTCTTCGGCGCGTACCAAGACATCGATTTTCCGGTCTCGGAAACTATAGCGGGTGGCTACCTCGCCACGCACCTGCTTAACCACCTGGTCGGCGATCTGACGCGAGGTCAGTCCGAGTGCGGCGGCGCGCTCCTGGTCGAAAATAATCTGTATTTCAGGGTATCCCTGCTCGACGCTGGATTTGACATCGGCGAAGTGTTCGGCTTTCTGCATCATTTCGGAAAGCTTACGCGCCGACTTTTCCAAAGATTTCAAATCAGCGCCGCGGATTTCAATTTCCAGCGGGGTTGAGAAGCTGAACAGCTCCGGACGTCCGAACTTGACCTGGACATCGGGATAATCACGCATGGTTTCTCTTAGGCGCTCAGTAATGGCCGCCTCACTATCACGGCTGTAACCTTTACCCAATACCACACTGAGCTTGGCGATGTTTTCGCCGGATTCGGTCGGGTTGGCATCCAGCCGTGTGCCGGAACCGCTGACACCATAAAGAGCCTGGATATCGCTATCGGCATTGTGTTTGGACTGGATGGCGCTGACCAGCTGGTCGGTTTCTTCAAGCCGGGTTCCCGGCGCCAGCTTGGCCGTCATTTCAAAACGGTCCTGGGCGAGCTGCGGAATCAGATCCGAGCCCAGTGTCGTGGCCAAAAGCAGCGAAGCGATGAACGCTACTGCAGCACCCGTCAGGATTTTACGAGGCCGCTCAAGCGCTTTCGGCAAGATGTCATGGTAGTAGTCGGCCGCATAATCATAGGGTTTGATGACTTTGTCCCCAAGCCAAACCATGGCATTGCCTCCGGTTCCTCTGCCAACTCGACTGAACGCAGCTGCGGCCCATGTGATACCGAAAACAACTAAGGGATAGAGCAAACTGAACAGCAAGGCGATGGCATAGACCAATGCGGCGATCAGTTTGAGCGGCATCAGCATCACGAATGCTGCATAGGCCAGTGGTCTTTTCCAAGTGCCCTGCAAAGGATAGCGGAACAGGTCTTTTACGCTTTCCAGAAACTGCCGCCACTTCTCACGAGCAGTCAAGGGCTGTTGGCTATCCTCGGGAAATGCCATCGGTGAATGCGCTTTCAGCGAGGACAGCATCGGAATTAGGGTCAGAGAAACCACCAGTGAAATCATCAAGGCAATGGATACCGTCAGCGCCTGATCCTTGAAAAGCTGTCCGGCCACGCCTTCCACGAACACGAGAGGGAAAAACACAGCCACCGTGGTCAGTGTCGACGCGACCACGGCCATACTGACCTCGCCGGCGCCCTTGATGGCGGCATCGAGGATGCCAAGCCCGCGTTCGCGCGCCTTGGCGATGGATTCGAGCACGACGATGGAATCATCGACTACCATGCCGGTGGCCAGTGCCAGACCGGCCAGAGACATCACATTGAGACTCAGGCCGAGCTGGCCCATGAAGAAAAAAGTGGTGATGATGGAGATCGGCAAGGACAGACTGATGACAAAGGTGCTCCAGCCGTCGCGCAGGAAGAAGAAAATGATCAGAATCGAGAAAATAGCGCCGAGTAGCGCTTCCTTCTTGACTTCCGACAGTGCGCTTTCGATGAACAGCGAAGCATCCTCGATGGTGCTCAGTTCCAGACCATCAATCGTATAGATGCCGTTTTCAGGAGCACCCTGTGGACGCCCCTGAACATTACCGCCATCACCCTGCATGCGCTGCAGGGCCTGTTTCACCGACTTGGCTACGGCTACGGTATTGGCATCGCCTTCCTTGTAGAGGGCCAGCTCGATGGCTTCCCGTCCACCGACGCGGATGATGGCCTGGCGTTCCTTATAGCCCTGGCTGACGGTGGCAACGTCCTTCAGCTTGACCGGGATTCCGAAGGCGGTGTTGGCCACCAGCATATCGGCCATGGTATCGAGATCAGCAAACTGGTTGACCGTGCGCACCAGATAGCGCTCGCTGCCTTCTTCGATACGACCGGCGGAGATGTTGATGTTTTCCTGACGCAGACGGTTGATGACGGTTTCGACCGACAGGTTCAGCTGGGACAGCCGCTCATTGTCGATGGCGACCTGGATTTCATCCTCAAGACCGCCAGCCACTTTGACCGCGGCAACGCCATCCACCGGCTCGAGGCGCTTCTTCAGGTCTTCCTCGGCGAACCGGCGCAGCTGGATCAGCTGGGCCTGTCGGCTACCGGAGACCTTCTCGGGCAGCACTAGACCAAGGCGCATGATCGGCTCGGTGCTCGGATTGAAGCGCAGCACGACCGGGGCTTTCGCTTCCAGCGGAAGGCGCAGCAGTTCAAGCTTGTCACGAACCTCAAGACCGGCCTGATCCATGTCGGTGCCCCAGGCGAACTCCAGCACGACATCGCTTTGGCCGGTACGCGAGACTGACTTGATCTTGCGCAGATTCTTGACCACGCCCAGTGATTCTTCCAAAGGCTCACTGATCAGAGTTTCGATTTCAGCCGGCGCCGCACCGGTGTATTCGGTGCGGACGGTCAGTGTGGGATAACTCAGATCCGGCAGCAGATTGACCTTGAGGCTACCGAGCGCAATGATGCCAAACAGCACGAAGGTGAACGTGACCATCGCAATGGTAACTCGCCTTCGTGTCGAGAATTCGACCAGACTCATTGCGCGGGATCCGCTTTTTTATCGTCATTTTTGGGTTGTGCCACGGCCTTCCCGTCAATCGCAATGACGGTCACAGTGGCAGCATCACGGACGGCGACCTTGCCTGCCGTGATGATCCGGTCGCCAGCCTTCAGGCCGGAAACGACCTCGGCGATTTCGCCGTTACTGTAACCGAGCTTTATCGGAGCTCGCACCGCTTTTCCGGCTCGGACCACGAACACGGCCGGATCAGTCTCATCTTCCAGCAAGGCCGTCCGAGGAATCGTCAGCACGTTCTCACGACGGTCATAGATGATTTCGAATCGCCCGAACATCCCGGGGCGCAGAATCTGCTTGCCATCGAATGCGCAGGTTACCCGGAAAGTACCGCTGCCGGCTTCCATGACCGGACTGACCCGATCGACCCGGCCTTCGAAAGCCTGCCCGGGCACGGCATCGACGATCATACGCACGGGCATACCGGATTTGATCAGCGCCAGTTCACGCTCAGGCACATTCATGACCGCCTCAAGATATTGGGTATTGACGATACGAAATACCGGAGAATTCAAGGTCACCAGATTCCCCTCCTTCACCATGCGCTGCGCAATCACACCGGATATCGGCGCCGTGACATTGGTGTAGGACAGTTCCAGACGGGCAAGATTCAAACTGGCTTTGGCCGATTCCAGATCGAACCGGATCTGGTCGTGTGCTTCTGCCGAGATCAGGTTCTGTTTGCGCAGCTCCTGGGCACGGGCGAAATTATTGCTGAGCTTGTTGACGGTAGCCTGGGAGCGCTGGACTTCCAATTGCGCCCGCGCGGGATCGATCCGGGCAAGGACCTGGCCCTGACGGACACTGTCGCCCTCCTCGGCCAACTGCGCCACCATGACCCCGGAGCTTTTCGCCACGACCTGTGCCTCGTTGGGCGCCTCGAGATTGGCAGTGCCGGCATAGCTGGCATTGATGCTTTGGCTGGACGCGGTCACTACCTCGACAGGAACTGCCTCCGGCGCCGCAGGCTTTCCGTCTTTGCCGCGCTTATCCTGCTCGGCACCATTTTCGGCTTTGCCTGCATTAGCAGCATCCGGCTTGCCACCACAGGCGGCCAGGGTCAAGGCAATCACCAAGATCAGAACCGCTGTTTTTACTTGTTTGAAGGTTGAATACATGAATTTACCGGAAACCGTAACAGGGGGAATGAGTGGCTATGGTAACGGGAATACCGCTCCTGTGTACCTGCCTAAAGTCATACATACTTGTCTGATTCCAGTGAATTTTAGGTATAATTAACAGAATCGACCCACTTCGGCATTTTGTTATGACCAAAACGTCCCTCTTCATCGGTTTAGTACTGGCTTTGGCCGGCAGCACCTGCCTTGCCAAAGGCGATGCCCAGAAAGGCAAGGCTTTGGCCTATACCTGCACCGGTTGCCATGGCATTCCAGAATACAAGAACGCCTATCCGAGCTACCATGTGCCGAAAATTGCCGGGCAGAACGAAGCCTACATCGTCAATGCGCTCACCGCCTACGCGAAAGGCGAGCGCAAGCATCCGACCATGGTTGCGCAGGCCAAAAGCTTCAGCGCCCAGGATATCGCTGACATCGCCGCCTATGTTTCCGCGCTGAAACCGGCCAAATAAAGGATACCCACGATGAAGACCAAACTCCTCCTTGCTGTCGTGCTGTTCTGCCTGGCCGGTCAAGCCACCGCCATCGGTGTCAAAGGCGATGCCGCCGCCGGCAAACAGAAAGCCACCGCCTGCGCAGCCTGCCATGGTGCCGACGGCAACAAAACACTCGACAACAGCTACCCCAAACTGGCAGGGCAGTATCCGGATTACCTGTTGAAAACATTGCGAGAATACAAGTCCGGTAAGCGCGTCAACGCCGTCATGGCCGCTCAAGTCCAGGCACTGAGCGAGGCCGACATGGCCAATCTGGCGGTTTACTACGGTTCACTCAAAGGCCAGATGGGTGTTGTGAAATAATTCAACCGTTTCCAGCACGACCAAAAGCGGACTCCGGTCCGCTTTTTTCTTACCTATTGCTTAGCGGCAGGTTTTTGGCATTCCTGTTCATACAGCCGGCGTGTTCGCCGCCATTCGGCCTGTGTCTTGGCCGAAACGATGAGATCCCACCAAGCCTGGCATTGTTGCTCCTCCAGAGGACTCAGCGTGTCGGGATCATCGTGCGCGACGAAATACCCGTCATCATTGGCCGTGAATCCGCACCCCCCGGCCGCCGCCAGCACCATAAGACTGCATTGTAGAAACGCCCCTGGCCTGCCAGGTATGGGAATCTTGACCGTCGCTGTAGTTTTCTCAACAGCCGCTTCTAGCACGCGTGTTATCCGCGGTTTATCCCCCTGCCAGGCCTCATCGAAACGCGTCGACCGATAATCCAATACCACGGGGCGCTTGAGCAGGGCGTCCATGTTATCGAGGCCGTCGCGCTGGATATCAAACTGACGCGATTGTCCGTTCTTGAGGAATTCATCCTTGGCGGTCTGCGGAATCCAGATCTGTCCCTCGCTATCAACAATTCTCAGCGTGAAGTTCTCACTGGCCGCCGCGGGTGATTTGACTGGCTCGTTGGTCCTGAATGCCGATGATGCTAATTCTTCCGGAGACTGACGAAACTGATTCGAAACACGCTGGCGGGGCAAGGCCGGAAGAATCGGGGGCTTGCGTGTAACGAATTCGACCACGGTGCGTGTTTGCCAATCTTGCTTCTGAGTCCCGTAACGCGTGATGGCATCGAGCCATAACAAAAATCCGATATGCCCGGCAAAAATCAGGCCGAACAGCAGAACTCGTAGCATCAACGTGGAATGAACGGCGCCGAACCGGAGCTATGATCGGTCGCATCACGGACGGCGCTGATCTGCGGTATCTTCGCCATCATGGTTTTTTCGATGCCCTGTTTGAGGGTGACGTCAGCCATGCCACAGCCGTGGCAACCGCCGCCGAAACGCAGGTAGACGACATTATCGGCATCGATGGAATCTAGACTAACGCGGCCCTTGTGCGATGCCAGCTGGGGATTGATTTCGGACTCGATCAGCCAAATAACCTGTTCGGCCAGCGAGCTTTCCGCATCCGGCGCTTTGCCCTTGATGTTGGGGGCACGAATGGTCAGCTGACTGCCCGTCGCGGTTGCACTGATATCAATATGGGCACCGTCAAGGAATTTAACACTGGCGGCATCGACATACAGCACAAACCCAGCACATTCGACCTGCCATTCATCGCCGAGCAGATCACCGGCATCTGCGAACTCGAGCCGTGCATCGGCTGAAGGGGTGCCGGGATTCATCGCGCTGACGCGAATGCCCACGGCATCGCCGCCTTGGCTTTGCAGGAGTTGCCGGAAGTGGTTCTGTGCGGATTCGGTGATTTCAATCATGTGTTCATTTTACCTTAAACTAGTGAAACCCCCATGAATGGAACGATGATGGACACGCCCCTACATCTGCAGCACTGCCGGCCTTTGCGCGGCGCGGAACACCGACTGGAGCCATACCAGTCCGAGACACTGATGTCCCTGCTCGACGGCTGGCAGCTGACCGAACGTGGACAGGCGCTGTTCAAAATCGTTCGCTTCGAGAACTATCATCAGACCATGGCGTTCGTGAATGCCTTGGCCTTTATCGCGCACCGCGAAGACCACCACCCGGATCTGAGCGTGCACTACAACCGCTGCGAAATCCGGTTTTCCACACATGATGTCGGTGGCTTGAGCCTGAATGACTTCATCTGCGCGGCGAAAGCCGACGCTCTACTCGTCCGCTAAACGGTCCAGCACGGCCCTGAGTTCCGGCGCCAGCGGCGCATTCAGGGTGTAAGGAGATTGTCCGTCATTCAATGCGAAGTGCATGGAGGCGGCATGCAGAAATAGGCGTTTCAGTCCGAAGGTTGCGGCCAGTTTCTTATTGGCATCCTTGTCCCCGTACTTTTCATCACCCGCCACCGGATGCCCGATATGGGCGGCATGCACGCGGATTTGATGGGTGCGTCCGGTTTCAATGCGAATTTTGCAGAAACTGTGGCCGCCCCGCCGTTCCAGCAAGGTGAAATGGCTGGTCGAGGCCTTGCCGGCCGGATCGACGCGCACCATACGCTCGCCGCCACGGATGACCGATTTCTGCAGCGGGGCATTGACGGTCATGGTGCCATTCGGCATTTTGCCCACCAGCAATGCCAAGTACTGCTTTTCCGGGCCGTCTTCTTCCTCATCGCCACGCATCAGGGCCTGCAATTGCAGCAGGGCTGATCGTTTTTTAGCCAATACCAAGACCCCGGAGGTATCCCGATCCAGTCGATGAACAAGTTCAAGCGGCTCGTTCGGACGCAATGCCCGAAGCCCCTCGATGACCCCGAAGGACACGCCGCTGCCACCGTGGGTGGCAATGCCGGAGGGCTTATTCAGCACCAATAAGGCTTTGTCCTCGAAAACAATACTGGCTGCCAAGCGCTCAAGCATGGATTTCGGGGGCGCACGGTCGGGGTCTGTCTGGTCGATCTTGACCGGCGGAATGCGGACCTCATCCTCGGCTTCCAGGCGGCTATCGGGCTTGGCACGCTTGCCATTGATACGGACCTGTCCATCCCGGATTATCTTGTAAATCAGGCTTCTGGGAGCCCCCTTGAGCTGCCCGAGCAGGAAATTATCCAAACGCTGCCCGCCTCTGTCATCCGGGACTTTGACCATTTTTACGCCCGGATTCAAGGAAACTCTGTTCATTTGGGTTCCATCTGTTAAACTAGGCAGGCAAGTAAGATGTTGATTTCACTTGTTGCCGGCCGAAAGCCAGTGCCTAGTGTATCCCAATAAGCGCCCCACACTCCCAGGGAGTGACCATGTAAAGCGCTTGGCGGGCTTCATCGAACCTGCATATAGTCCGAACGACGCTCGGCGTGGTTTGGCCCCATTAACGAAACAACAGATTTGCGCTCCCGTAAGTTCGCTTATGGTCTGGTAGCGCTGAACAATTCGGAAGTGCCTTGGAAGCATGCCGAACTCGGCGATCCTTACGGTAGAGCGCGTGAGGATATTACAATGAAACGGATGTTAATCAATGCCACGCAGGCTGAAGAACTGCGCGTGGCGATTGTCGATGGCCAGCAGCTTTACGACATCGATATCGAGCAACCAGCCAAAGAACAGAAGAAGTCCAATATCTATAAAGGCCGGATCGTCCGGCTGGAACCCTCTCTCGAGGCGGCGTTCGTGGATTACGGCGGCCCCCGCCACGGCTTTCTGCCGCTGAAGGAAATCTCCCGCGACTATTTCGTCCCCGGTGTCGACCCGAACAAGGCCGGCATGAAGGAATACCTGCGTGAAGGACAGGAAGTCGTCGTTCAGGTCGATAAGGAAGAACGCGGCAATAAAGGCGCCGCGCTGACCACCTACATCTCGCTGGCCGGCCGTTACATGGTGCTGATGCCGAATTCGCCGACCGCCGGCGGCGTGTCCCGACGCATCGAAGGCGATGACCGCCAAGCCCTGAAACAGACCATGGACGCCCTGAACATCCCGGACGACATGGGGGTCATCATCCGTACCGCAGGCATGGGCCGCGACGCTGATGAACTGCAATGGGATCTGGACTACCTCATCCAGGTCTGGAAAGCGATCAGCCAGGCGGCCCTGTCGAAACCCTCGCCGTTCCTGATTTATCAGGAATCGCGTCTGATCATCCGCGCCCTGCGCGACTACATGCGTCCGGAAATCGGCGAAGTCCTGGTCGATACCGACGAAATTTTCGAGCAGGCCCAGGATTTCATGCAGCTGGTCATGCCGCACAACCTGCGCAAGCTGAAGATGTACAAGGACGACATTCCGCTATTCAACCGCTTCCAAATTGAATCGCAGATCGAACAGGCCTATGAACGGACTGTCCGCCTGCCCTCTGGCGGCTCCATCGTGCTGGACCAGACCGAAGCGCTGACCGCGGTTGACGTCAACTCCTCGCGTGCCACCAAAGGCGGCGACATCGAAGAAACCGCCCTGAATACCAACTTGGAAGCGGCCGAAGAAGTAGCCCGTCAAATGCGACTGCGTGATCTCGGCGGACTGGTGGTCATCGACTTCATCGACATGAGCTCCGGCAAACACCAGCGCATGGTCGAAGACCGTCTGCAGCAAGCCCTGAAGCTCGACCGGGCCCGCGTTCAGATCGGCAAGATCTCCCGCTTTGGTCTGCTCGAACTGTCGCGCCAGCGTCTGCGTCCGTCACTGGGCGAATCCAGTCAAGTTGTTTGTCCGCGTTGCGACGGCCACGGCCGCATGCGCAGCGTTGAATCTCTGTCCCTATCGATTCTTCGCCTATCCGAAGAGCAGGCGATGAAAGATAAAACCGCGCAGGTGCTGGTCCAGGCGCCGCCGCAGATTGCCAACTATCTGCTCAACGAAAAACGCCGCGCACTGGTTGAAATCGAAAGCCGTCACGAAGCCCCGATCATCATCGTCGCCGATGAGTCCCTGGAAACTCCGCACTTCAATGTCACCCGCATCCGCGAAGGCGAGCAGCCGGAAGATACCGGCAAACCGAGCTACCAACGTGGTGTTCCACGCAAACTGGAAGTGCACGCGCTGACCAAGGCACAATTGAATGTGCCTGCCGAACCGGCAGTAACACACGTCAAACCCGCACAAATCGCACCGCTCCGTCAAAACAATGTACCCGAACAGCAGCATGTCAAGCAGGCACCAGCCACCAAGAAAGCCGGACTGCTTAGCAAAATTATTTCCATCTTCACCGGCGACGCCGAAGATGCACCGAAGAAAAGCGAGCCGGCACCGGCCCGTCGCAACGATAACAATCGCCGTGACCGATCCGACAACCGGAGCAACCCACGCAATCCGCAGAATAAGCAACAACGGGGTAACCGCCCGGAACGTAGCGAAGAAGAACGTAAGGTTGCCGATGATCAGCGTAAACAGCGACGGGAAGAGCAGCAAAAACGAGAATCCGAACGCAAGGAAGCCCAGCGTGCGGAGAACCAGCGCCGTGAAGCTGAAAAACGCGCACAACGCGAAGCGGAAGCGACAACACGAGCAAGCTCAGGCCTGAATGCGCAAACGGAAGAAGCTGCCGTGGCGTCGGCCGAAGCCCTGCCAGTGGTTGTGGATGCTGTTGACAACGCCTCCTCCACAGAGCTGCAGACCGATGGCAGTCCGCGCCGCCGTCGTGGTCGTCGCGGTGGCCGCCGTCGCCGGCGTCAGGAAGGTGAAACTGCGGGAGTCGTAGACGCCGCCAACGACCAGTCGGAAATGGACTTCGAAGAGACTGATGATGTGCTTTCCGATGCCGGATCACCGGAACGGAGTGCCGCAGATGCGCCTGCAGCATCTGATACCGATACCGAAAGCCGCAAACAATCAAAAAACATCCAACACTCTGCGCCCGTGATCGTATCCGCCATTCCGGTTTCTACCGCCGAATCGGATTTCATTGATCTCGGAACGGCTAGCGAAACACAGCATACTGCTACGACGCAAGCTCCCGCTCCCGTCGAATCAGACATCACTTCGAACGTGATAGAGTCGTTCGTGCCTGAGACTACGCCGGCACCAGAACCGATTGTCGCTGCAGCCCCCGTTATTGAGCCGACCATCCAGCCCGTGCCACCACCGGCACAGGTGGCGTTCAGTGAGCCAAAACCGAAGCAGATGGGGTATGTTCCGGCCGCACCGCCATCATTTTCAATGCCGAATACGCCGAACCCCGGATTTGACTTCACTGTGCGTATCAGCCCGGAAAATAAAGAGGATTAAACCTGCTGCGTGGGCTCGGTGATGCCATACTGCGCAGCTAGCCGAGCCAGCGAAATCGTATCCTGGATACCCAGCTTTTCCAGTATCCGGTACTTGTGGGTTGCAATGGTTTTCGAGCTAACGCAAAGCTTGCGCGCCATGTCCTCTGCACGCCATCCCTGACAGAACAGCAGGGAAATTTCAATTTCGCGGGCACTCAGGCGCTCGAAGGGAGAGTCATTCTTGCCTTCAAAAGCCATTTTCTGCGCCAACGCGTTGCCCAGATAACGTTTTCCGCGTGCTACGTCCCGGATGGCACGGACCAGCTCCTCGGCATCACAGGCTTTACCCAGATACCCGCAAGCCCCGGCCTCAAGTAGGCGCTTGGGCATCGGACCGTCCTGCTGAACTGAAACGATAATGACTTTGGCAGTGACGCTGCCACGGTTGAGACGCTCGGTAATTTCAAGACCGCTGAGACCGGGCATGTGCAGATCACAGAGCACCACCTCGGGCTTGCATGCCCTGATTTTCTGAAGTCCGTCATCCCCGCTTTCGGCCTCACCGATGACCTGGATATCCAGATGCTGCTGTAGAATGAGACGGTAACCGGAACGCACAAGCGCGTGGTCATCGAGAATAAATACTGAAATCATGCTTCTGCTCCAAATCCCGTGGAAGATGGACTCAGCTTAACGCGGGCGCTCAAGGCCGAAAATCGGTCAATTTCTGCATCGTCACTAGGAATTTTCCTATAATGGGGGCTAACCGTCGCCGGCTCCGCCATGAATTTCGAAATCCTGAAGCAGCATTGCCAAGAAATCGCACTTCGCATTAGACAGCGTGAGTGGCCGCGTCTGGTGTATTGGCTGGAAGCCCACAGACCGCGTAGCCTTTTTCTCAGAGCGCTTCTAATCGGACTTCTGCTTTCCGTTCCCTGGCAATGCAGCCGCTGGATCTATCAAACCTACCTCAGTACGGACGACAACACCAGCATGGACAGCGGCGACCCCCTGCGCCTGCCCGGGAGTCTTTCCGGAAGTATTACCAACATGCCAAATCCGAAGGCACGACGGCCTGCGCCGGAAACTACGACCGCAGCCGGAGACGCTATTGATTCGGGCATCGAACAGCCGCAGGAGTCGGCACTGTCGCCCACCCAAGCCACGCTAGGCAATCATGATGCCGCCGTTCTGGAACGCGTCGCCCCGAAGTACCCGACAACGGCGCTCCGCAACAATGACACCGGCACCGTCACGCTAAATGTCCAGCTTGATGCCAGTGGCCACCCTGACCTGGTCCGGATCGAGAAAAGCAGCGGATCGCGTGATCTGGACCGTGCGGCACGAGAGGCCGTCATGCAGTGGAAATTCAGCCCAAAAATCGAAACCGGCAAGCCAGTTGCTTCTGAAATACTCGTACCGGTTGAATTCAAGCTGGGCGAATAACACCAGAGACGGGGAATTGGGTTTAAAATATAGCTTCGGAGAGATGGCCGAGTGGTTTAAGGCAGCAGTCTTGAAAACTGCCGTGGGTGCGAGCCCACCGTGGGTTCGAATCCCACTCTCTCCGCCATTTTTTATACTATATAAAACAATAGCTTGTAAGTAAATATATCGCCTAATTAGGCTAATTTACCCCAATTTTTACCCCAATGTCCAGGCCTGTTTTCGGTCCTGTCTCATAGGCTGTGGGATTCTCTCTAACCACGGATTGTCCCGATCACACCGCAGCGCATTACGCTGCCTTGGTGTTCCCGGGGGCTCGCACCCACGGCAATGATCTTGATTGGATTATTTTTCATCAGTTATATATTCTTAATACTATGTAATTAGCTGAACAAAGGCGGCCATATGTCTGGTTATGTTGGACACTTAACCTTTTCTAGATATATCAACAAAACGCCGAAGTGGTCTTTGTTGATATTGCTCATCTTTGCGGCTCTGCTTTCAGCCTGCAGCGGCAGTCCAGACAATCCAGATGTCACGACCGAGCAGTTTTCTGCCTGTCGTGCAGGAGACAGCGATAAGTATAGCGATGAGTGCGAGGGGAAGACAGTAACCTTGACTGCTATTGTCAACCATTATTCGGGCGATGGCGTACGCATGAGTGTACGCACCCATTGTGATAGCAAGGATGAGCTATTCAGTGTCGATGCAGCAAATCTCGACTTAAAATATTCTGAAAAATATAAAGACAAGTGCGTGAAGGTATTTGCTGAAATAGGGCCTGAAAACACCATTTACCCTGACATAAATGTCAAAGAAACCATCTGGATGGAATCAGCTAAAGAATTCGTAGCTCGTAAAGATCACGAAAAATTTATTACAGGCGGGTGGAAAACAAAAGAAGAGTATGAAAGCGCAAAGGAGCAAGGGTACCATAGCCGTAGCGACTGGCTGGTCGAGATGCAGAGAAAGCGTGTAGAGTTTTTAGCCAATGCGGACTGGGAACAAGTGCAGCAATGGCCAGCAGCCATGTCAGGCTTTTCTTTCAGCATGTCAGAGGTAGAAAATGGATGTGAAAAATTGATTGAAGCCAGATGGTCAGATTACAAGAACCGTACTATACGAAGCGCTTACCCATTTATATATAACGCAACGAC
>NZ_JBIKSE010000121.1:0-6579 GCF_044348765.1 Arenimonas sp. | reverse complement strand
GTCTCCGGCACTTCAATGACTTCTGCCATTACTGTCGCAGCTCCTGCGGGATTTGAGGTATCGGTCAACGGTGGCGCCTATGCGTCCTCGATCACGGTGGGCTCATCAGGTACGATCAACACGACCACAGTGTCCATCCGCATGGCGGCCAACGCCTCCTCCGGCACCTACAGCGGCAACATCACTGCGAACAGCACGGGTGCGACGCAGCGGACTCTCACGATTCCGACGGGAACGGTGGCTGCGAGCGGGACCATTTCCTACTCCCTCAGTGGCACCGTCGTGAGCGCTGGCAACAGTTTACCCGGTGTGCTTTTGACACTGACGGGTGATACGACCAGCAGCGTCGTTTCAGATCTCAACGGCAACTATCTGTTGGCGGGTCTGCCCAATGGGACCTACACCGTGACACCCTCCAAGCCAGGGCACGTGTTTCAACCCTCCTCGAAAACGGTCACCATTGCCGATGCGAACCAGAGCGCTCAGGATTTCAGTCACTCGTACGATCCCGCAACGACCGTGACGATTCCGTTCGGGAGTGGCAACTCGATTGTGTATAACCGCAGCTCGAAATCGTATGATGTTTTCTACGGCACGACCCGCATCATCACGCAGGCCCTGGCGAAGGCGAAAAATGGCAACGTCACGCTGAACAGCAGCGATTACACCACCGCCACGGTGACCAGCGCCTCTCATACGGACGGCATCGGATCAGGCACCACATACACCGTCACGCTCACCGGCACAGGGCTACCGCAAATGCAGCAGATGTTTTACGTTTACGATACTGTGGGTTATTTCTTCACCGAGGTATCGATTCAGGGGACGAGCTTGAGCAGCAACTACATGGCTCCCTTGGCAACCAATGCGGTGAGTCTGCCCGTCGCCGGCGAATACCGTTCGCTGTTCGTCCCATTTGATAATGATAGATTCGTCCGCTACGATGCCAAGCCTCTCGCCGAGTCGGTGACCAGTTCCGAGGTAGGCGCCATTTATGAAAACACCAGCAGGACCGGCATCGTCGCTGGTTCCGTGCAGAGCGATCGTTGGAAGACGGGCGTGAAGGCTGTGGGCACGGGGACTCAGTTGTCGGAGCTCACGGTGTGGGGTGGTTACGTGGACATCGGCGTCACCAGAGACCAGCGAGTGCACGGATCTCTGGTAGGATCTTCCATCAAATCGCCCCGCATGTTCGTGGGTTACTTTTCCGATTTCAGAGATGGAATGGATTTGTATGGCAAGGCCGTGAACGTCTTCAGCCCGAGATACATTTTCAACTACACGGGGAGCACGCCCTTTGCTTACAACACCTGGGGAGATATCCAGAATGACTTGACGCTGACAAAAGCGAAGGCCGTTGCTGATTTTGTTCATACCCAGATCCCGGCATTCCGCAGCGATAACAAGGTCTTCATCGATCTCGATTCCTACTGGGACAATCTCGTAACAGGAGGCCTGACCGGCGACTTCAGCCAGCTCACCGAGTTCGCCAATTACTGCAAGGCGCGCGGCTTGCAGCCTGGCATTTACTGGGCGCCTTTCGTGGATTGGGGCAAAACCGAACGGAGCGTGGAAGGGGCGTCTGCCTTTAACTACCGAGATCTCTGGACGAAAGTGAACGGCGGATTCCATGAGCTCAATGGCACCCGCGCGCTGGATCCTACGCACCCAGGAACAAAACTACGAATCAATCTGGTGATCGATAAGTTCAAGGCATGCGGCTTCGAATTTATCAAGCTCGACTTCATCGGACACGCCGCCGTGGAAGCGGACTCCTGGCATGACACTTCGGTGAAAACGGGCTACCAGGCTTTCCATCAAGGCATGAAGTATCTGACCGATCGACTGGACGATCAAATGCTGGTCTATGTCGCGATCTCACCCAACATTGCGACCGGCCCTTATGCGCACATCCGTCGCGTGGCCTGCGATGCGTTCGCTCAGATCAACGATACGGAATACACCATGAACTCGGTGTCCTACGGCTGGTGGCAATCTCAGATTTACCATTACATCGATGCCGATCACATCGTTTTCGGCAGCAGGTATGAGGCATCTGCGACGGAAGGGGAAAACCGCGCCCGATTTGCCTCCGCTCTTACCTGTGGTCCCATTGTGTTAGGAGACGATTTCTCCAATCCCGATCTCTACTCGAACCGCATCAAGGACTATGCCCAACGAGAAGTCTTGTTAGATATCAGTAGGAAAGGGGGGAAAGCCTTCCGACCCGTGGAAACCAATTCGGGCAGCGCTGCCGCAGATGCCTATAGTTCCCAGGTGGGCAACGACTTGTATGTGGTTGTTTTCAACTACTCCGCGAGCAGCAAGTCCTACAACATAGCCATGGATCGGTTAGGGCTTTCCGGTTCCTACACCGCCAAAGAATTGTTTTCGCTCACCGATGTCAGCATCAATGGAGCGCTGAGCACCTCCGTCGCAGCTAAGGATGCAAAAATTTTCCGAATTCCCACGATTGCATCGATCACGACGGCGCCGACCGCCTCAGCCATCACCTACGGGCAAAGCCTCGCCAGCTCGACTCTCTCGGGGGGGATGGGCTCCGTCTCCGGAACCTTCGCCTTCACCAGTCCCGCCACCTTGCCCGCCACCGGCGCGTCTAACCACAGCGTGACCTTCACCCCGAGCATCGCCAGCAATCTAAGAGGAGCTACTACCACGGTAAGCGTCACCGTCAACAAGGCGACACCTACAATTACCACTATTCCCACGGCTTCCGCCATCACCGTCGGCGAAACCCTCTCCCGCTCAACGCTTACCGGCGGCAGCGCATCCACTCCGGGAACCTTCAGTTTCACCACGCCATCGACGGCGCCCAGTGCCGGAATATCGAATCAAAGCGTTACATTCACGCCAGCGGATTCCACCAATTACAACACGACCACCACCACCGTCAGCATTGCAGTGAATCCCGCCGAGATGCCGCCTACCCCGGTGATTAGCGTGTCTGGGGCACTTTCTGCTTTCAGCGCTACCTTCGCGAATGCCTCGTCCGTTCAAACGTTCACCGTCTCTGGCGCTGCGATGACGACCGGTATCACCGCAGCAGCTCCTGCGGGATTCGAGGTTTCTGCGGATGGGCTTTCCTACGCTTCTTCGATCACTTTCGGGGCACCTGGCACGATCGCATCGACCACGATCTCCGTGCGCCTGGCAGCCAACACCCCCCCCAGCAGCTACAGCGGCAACATCACGTTGAACAGCTCTGGTGCACAACAGCAAATCCTATCCATTTCTTCAGGCACGGTGATCGCAAAGTTACTTACCGTGACAGGCTTGACGGGGAGTCATAAAGTTTACAATGGCACCACGAATGCCACTGCAACGGGAACAGCCGCTCTGAGCGGTGTGGTGGGAGCGGATGATGTCAGCCTAGCTGGCACACCGGTATTCACATTCGCTTCTGCGAATGCAGGAACCGGCATTGCCATCACCACGACGGGCTACACCCTGACGGGAGTCAATGCAGGCAATTACACGCTGACTCAACCGAGCCTGAGTGCGAACATCACCGCTCAAGAACTGACGATCACTGGTCTGACTGGCGACAACAAACCATACGATGGCAACACGAACGCCAATGCAAGCGGCACAGCCGCTCTGAGCGGTGTGGTGGGAGCGGATGATGTCAGTCTGGCTGGCACACCGGTATTCACTTTCGCTTCTGCGAATGTAGGAACCGGCATTGCCATCACCACGACGGGTTACACCCTGATGGGAGTCAATGCAGGCAACTACACCCTGACTCAACCGAGCCTGAGTGCTTCTATCGTCGAAGATCCTCTGTTGACGAGTCCCGAAAACACTCCTCAGATCAGCGTGTTGCCCGGTGGTGGTATCCGACTGAAATTCAATGGTTTCTCAGGTCGCACTTACGCTATCCAGCGTTCGACGACAATGCTGCCCGGCTCTTGGACGCGGATCACCACTGTCACGGCAAGCGCGGATTCAATGGTAATCTTTGATGACACCCAGCCACCTGGGCCCTCGGCCTTCTATCGTGTCGCCTTCCCGGCGCAGTAATTCCGATTCGCATCAGCGAGATGGGGTGATCTTCGCATGATTGCCATGCCTCAGATGGTAATCCATATTTGATTTTCCATGAAGTTTTACAAAGAATCCAATGCGAGGGCCAAAAAAAATTAAAAAAACTTGCAATAGTACCCCGAAGAGCTACTTAATTCCGCCGCACCTGACCCCGAAAACTAACAATGGGGACAAGACTATGATTTGTAACCACGCATACTAATGAGTCCGCTTTAAGAGGGACGTATTATTATTCGAAACAGCATGGGAAAGTAGATGCGGAGACGGAAATTAGCGTCCCAACTTTAAGTGCTCATTAGTAATACAAAACGCAAAATCAGATGAAGCCCCGTACCCCATTATTCAATAGCCTTTCTGTTTTTGCATCTTTATTCTGCGCATCCTCCGCGCCGATGTTCGCGCAAAATGTGTGGACTGGATCATCGAGCGGTGTGATCAATGTCTCCGGAAATTATCAAGCAGGAGCATCGGTCGCCAACGACGGCAACCCCTCGGCCGCTTTCGTGTTCGGACGTGTGGCATCCACCAATAGAACGATAACGCTGCCGGGTGAATTCAAAGCAAACCAGCTGCAGTTTGAATCCAATGGAGGGGGCGGTTTCACGCTAAGCGGTTCGTTCTTGAATTTCATCGGAGGGAGTAACGGGATTTTTCAAAACTCCTCGCAGGCCGTCACGATTAGCTCTGGAATCAAAGTTTCCGACGGTCCGCTCACTCTGGGCGGGACCGGCACCGGCTTGATCACACTCTCCGGATCCTCCGGCAACGACTTCGGCGGTAAAGGGATCACCAAGTCAGGCACCAGTGCTTTTTTAATCACCCAGAGCCTCACAAACACGGGAACGCTCAACATCAACGGGGGAACACTTGCGTTTAGCGGAACGGGCAACATCGCAAGAGCCTATCAGCTGCGTGGAGGGGTGGTCGCGACGAGTGGCACCTTTAGCCGGGCGCTTGGCACGACCGCCACGAACGTCAACTTCGGCGCTGGTGGCGGCGGCTTTGCTGCTTACGGTGGTGCGCTAACAGTTTCTACGGCTCTCGGCACCTGGGCATCAACAGCCAACTCTCTAGCCAACAACACATCGTTGATTCTAGGCAGTAACATCGCGAACAATGTCGTGACCTTGAGTTCGAATCTCAACCTCAATGCCGCAGCGCGCACCATCCAGCTGGTGGACAACGCGAATAGCGCCGATGATTGGTCAGTGATGTCGGGCATCCTTTCGAATGGTGGCTTGACGATCACCGGAAGTGGTCGATTGGTCCTCAGCGGAACAAATACCTTTACCGGAGTCACCAGTATCAACGGCGGAACGCTGAGCGTCGCAACAATTGGCAACGGCGGGACGGCGGGGAACCTGGGACAGGCGGCCGTTGCTGCAGGCAATTTGGTTCTCGGCGGCGGCACACTGCAATACACGGGAGCCACAGCCAGCACGGACCGCAGTTTTACGCTGACCGCAGCGACGAGTAGTTCGATCCATGTGACTGAGGCCGCAAACGCGCTGACCATCAGTGGAGCGAGTGCCAACACCACCGGCGCCCTGACGAAGACTGGTGCCGGAACCTTGATCCTTTCTGGTTTGAACTTGCACACCGGTCTGACCACTGTCTCTAACGGAACACTTCGTTACGGCATCACCAACGCACTTTCCAGCGGGGGAGTAACGGTATCCGGCGGCACGCTGGATATCGCCACTTTCAACGATACTGTCGGTGCGGTCTCGGTGGAAAGCGGTAGCATCACGGGCACGACGGGAGCCCTGACCGGGACTTCCTACGATCTCCAGAGTGGCACTGTATCCGCGATCCTCGACGGCGCGGGAGCTCTAACCAAAATAAGCGCTGGCAACGTCACTCTCTCGGGAGCGAACAACTACTCTGGCGCAACATCGATCACTGGCGGTGCACTCAACATCCGTAACGCAACGGCCCTCGGCACCACCGCAGGCAACACCACGGTTTCGAGCGGTGCGGCACTGGAGCTTCAGGGAGATATCAGCGTGGGAGCGGAGGCTCTTACCCTCAGCGGCACGGGTGTTTCCAACGCCGGTGCCCTGCGCAACATCAGCGGTGCCAATACCTATGGTGGTCTTCTCAGCTTGGGAGCCGCCAGCCGCATCAATTCGGATGCCGGGACTCTCACTCTTAGCAACGCCGGCACCATCACGGGAGCGACTTTTGGCCTCACCGTGGGCGGTGCGGGCAACACCACGATCAATAGCATCATCGGCACCACTTCCGGCACGCTTACCAAGGACGAAACTGGAACACTGATCCTCACTGCTGCTAACACGTTCACTGGCCTCACCTCGATCACCGGCGGTGTGCTTAACATACGCAACGCGAGTGCCCTCGGAACCACCGCTGGCGCCACCTTCGTCTCGAGCGGTGCGGCACTGGAGCTTCAGGGAGATATCAGCGTGGGAGCGGAGGCTCTTACCCTCAGCGGCACGGGTGTTTCCAACGCCGGTGCCCTGCGCAACATCAGCGGTGCCAATACCTATGGTG
>NZ_JBIKSE010000087.1:0-6878 GCF_044348765.1 Arenimonas sp. | reverse complement strand
ACGCCGGCGCGCTCGGCGCCGAGTTCACGATCGGACTCCTCGACAAGTTCACGCTGTAACGATGGCGATCGAAACTCTCCTCTCCGACCTGATGGTCGAGTCGATCACGATCGCCAACGTCTCGACCATCGACTCGTATGCGAAACACTCCTACGCATCTCCGACGACTGTCACGAAGTGTCGAGTTCAGACCGGGGCGCACAAGGTCACCGATCAGAACGGACAGGAAATCGTCGCCACCGGGAAGGTCTACATCGCGTCGAGTCCGACCGTGACACCCGCCTCGAAGATCACACTCCCGGACGGATCGGTTCCTCGTGTGCTCACTGTCGACCGTTTCACCGACGAGCGCGGATCTCATCATACCTGTATCCATTACGGGGCCTGACGATGGCGACGAACTTTTCAGTTTTCGGAACGGAGGTCATGCTCGCCCGTCTGAAAAAGATGCGAACAGACGTCCCGAAAGAACTGAACAAGGCTCTGTATCGGGAGGCTCAGGCGATCTTCCGGAAATCGCAACGTCTCGTTCCCGTCGATAAGGGATTCTTGAAAGGCTCCGGAGTCGTCGAGGGACCAACGAACAACGAAGTCCTGATCGGTTACGGCGGACCGGCCGCCCCGTACGCTCTCTATGTCCACGAGGACCCGGACGCGCAGCACGCTAAAGGAAAGACCTACAAGTTCCTTGAAATCCCGCTGATGGAGGCGCGTCCCGGCATGGAGAAACGACTCGCCGACGCCCTCGATCGCGCCGCCGAAGGGAAAGACTCCGGAGATGCGGCCGCCGCCGAGGGTCAGTCCGCCGACGAAAACACTGAGGTTCCGAAATGAGCGAAGTTCTCGACGTGATCGGATCGGCGTTACAGAGCGCCGGCATCGGGACGCTCGGATCGACGATCTTCCTCTCGCGATCTCCGGCGTCTCCGGATGCTGTCGTCACGATCTACGAGACTGGCGCCGGCTATCCGCTCTACACTCAGGGCAGCACGTCCGGCGCCGCTCTGATCGTGGCGAACGTTCAGGTCGTCGCTCGTGCCGCACGAGAGGATTACCAAGCGGCCCGAACCAAGATCGCCAACGTGACCGCCGCTCTCGAAGCACTGTCGAACTCGACGATCTCGGGGATCCTGATCCTACGCGTCGAGCAGGTCGGCACCCCGTCGCCTCTCGGACTCGACGACAACGATCGACCACGCGTCGCGATGACCTACACGGTGACGTATGACGACTGACCCGGACCTCCTCCGAGCGGTCGCGCTGTCGTTCGATGCGGCGACGCGCGCGCTCGACTCGTGTCGGATCTTGCTCGGTCGACTGATCGACGCCGGCGCTCCGATGACCGACGACGAACTCGACGAGGACGAGAGTCCTCGACCGTGCTCTCACTCTGACGCCGTCGAGGTCTCGACTCTCGGCGATCAAGGTCCCGTATTTCTCTGCCCCGATTGCGGCGAACAGTTCTCATGATCGAGGACACTCCTCGCGACCCGTACGGTCGAGGCGCCGAGATCGACGAGGGTGTTCGGTGCTGGCGATGTGGTCGACTCCTCGCCGAGACGCTGTCCCGTCCGTGGCGTATAAAGTGTCCACGATGTAAGGCGCCCAACGCGGCGTAACGGTTTCGTCGGCGACGCCCCGCTTCCCCTCGGATGGCGCCCGACGATGATCCCGGCGGAGTCTCAGCCCTCCGCCGGGATCGCCCCCCGCCATAGCGGGAGCGCCGGTCGAGTGATACGGTTCGAGCGTTGTTCGTGTCCACCGTGACCCCGACCGCCGGCCTCGTGTGTCCTCGTGACCCCTAAGCGGTACGGGATCACTCGCGCCCTACGGAGGCATTCGATGGCCCGCTACCGCATCACCGGAGGCCCAACCGGCGACGCCGGACTCGATTACAAGGCGAAGCGCGCCGAGGTCGGAGACGTCGTCGAGGATCTCCCTCGTGACTCGATCAAGTGGCTACGAGAGCAGGGGTACGTCGAACTTGTCGGCAAAGACTCCGACGCCGCCGAACCGACCGAGGAGGTCGCTAACTAATGCCATTCCGCCACGGTAAGAACACCCGAGTTCTGATCGGATCGTCGGACCTGTCCGCGTATTTCCGAGAGACGTCCGTTTCGTCATCCGTCGAGACCGCCGAGACGACCACGTTCGGAGTCTCAGGAGACGCCAAGACCTATGTAACCGGCCTCAGTGACTCGACCGTTTCGATCTCCGGTCTGTTCGACGATGACACCGGCGCCGCCGACGATGTCATCTCGGCCGCTCTCGGATCCGACACCGACGTCGTGTTCACGATCGCTCAGGACGGCGGACTCGTCGTCGGTCGACGTTGTCTCCTCGGACAGTCGATCGAGACGAAGTACGACCTCTCCTCCCCGGTCGCCGATGTCGTCTCGACGTCCCTCGACCTTCAGTCCGACGGCGAGTCGGTCCACGGTTTCGTTCTCGCAGCGTCCGACGTGATCTCGTCGACGTCGACCGGGACATCCGTCGACGGGATCGCCTCATCCTCGAACGGCGGCATCGCGACGCTTCACGTCACCGCCAACACGCGTAACGGGAACATCACGGTCAAGGTTCAGCACTCGGCCGACAACACGACGTTCGCCGATCTCGCTACTTTCTCGGTCGTCTCCTCGACGACCAAGACCTCCGAGCGACTGTCCGTCGCCTCGGGAACAACGGTGAACCGATACCTTCGAGTGTCGTACACCGTCGCCGGCTCGACCGGCTCCGCAACCATCGCCGCCGCTTTCGGTCGGCGCTAATCCCGAGGAGGGAACACTATGCCATTTCGTCACGGTAAAAACGCATCATTCAAGGTCGACAACTCGGGCGGCACGCTGACCGACATTTCGACATACATCCACGAGGTCAGTCTCCCGCGCTCAATCGAGACCGCAGAAACCACGACCTTCGGTGTCACTGGTGGAGCGAAGACATACGTCGTCGGTCTGAACGACTCGACGATCACCGTCTCAGGTAAGTTCGACGCGACAGTCGACGCTCACCTCGCCGGCATCCTCGGACAAGAAGCGACCGTCTCATTCGAGTACGGCCCCGCCGGTACGACCGTCGGTTACGTCAAGTTCACCGGCGAAGCCATCATGACGAAGTACGATCTCTCGTCACCGGTCGGAGATGTCGTTTCCTTTGGATGCGACTTTCAGATCACTGGTCCCGTAACTCGCGGCACCTTCTAAAAAACCTGAAACAAGGAGTGACCTAGTGTCCATTCGTGAGCAGATCCTAAACGCCGACGACATCGAAACCGAACTTGTGGAGGTTCCCGCTTGGGGAGTCACCGTCGAGATCCGTTCGATGGATGGTCGGAGTCGAACCCGTCTCCTGAAAAGCGCCGCCGACAACGACGGCGTAATCGACATGGAACGGATGTATCCGGAGATGGTGATCCTCTGTTCGTTCGACCCGGAGTCCGGCGAACGGATCTTCACCGCCGACGACGTCGACGCTCTGCTGTCGAAGTCCGCCGGTCCTCTCGAACTCCTCGCTACGGCAGCGATGCGCGTCTCCGGCATGACTGGAAACGCTGTCGACGTCGCGGGAAAAGACTCGCCCTCGATCACGAGCGACGATTCACCTACGAACTAGCGGAGAAACTCGGACGGACCGTCTCGGAACTCCTCGATGGGTCTCCGGGACACCGTCCGATTTCATCCGCCGAACTGACCGAATGGGCCGCCCTATGGAAACTTCGGGCGGAGGAACACGAGGCCGCTCAGCGGCGCGCTAGGAGGTAGCACGGATGGCCGCATCGTTCGACATCGTCGCCAAACTACGCGCCGACACTTCACAGTTCATCGCCGGACTGAAAGGCGGAGAGGTCGCGACCACGAAGTTCGCCGGAGCGATGGGCGGGGTAACTCAGGCGGTCGCCGTCGGCACCGCCGCCGCCGTCGCCACTGCCGGCGTTCTCCTGTTCAAACTCGGAGGTTCATTTCACGACGCGTACAAGGAGATCCGAGTCTCCACGGGAGCGACCGGCGAAACACTGAAAGGACTGGAGCAGTCCTTCAAGAACGTGTTCGCCAACACTCCCGCTTCGATGAAAGACGTCGGATCGGTCATCGCCGACCTGAACGTGAAACTCGGACTCACCGGGAAACCTCTCGAAGAAGTCTCACTTCAGATTCTCAAACTGTCGCGCATGACCGGCACCGACCTGAAGGGAAATGTCGAATCGGTCACGACCGTGTTCAAGAACTTCGGTGTCGCCGCCGCCGATCAGAAAGATTCTCTCGACCTCCTGTATCGTGCCTCTCAAACCTCCGGTGTCGAGGTGTCGTCTCTCGCCGATCAGATGTCGAAAGGCGGTATTGTTCTTCGTCAGATGGGATTCGATTTCGAGTCGACGGCCGCTCTCATGGGGACACTCGCGAAGTCCGGTATCGAGGTGCGCGACATCCTTCCGGCGATGACGAAAGCACTCGCCACCGCCGGGAAGCAGGGCATCGACGCGAAGACGATGTTCCAATCGACGTTCGACGCGATCAAGAACGCTAAGGATCCGACCGAGGCGACCGGCATCGCACTCGAAGTTTTCGGTGCGAGAGGCGGTCCTCGATTAGCGGCCGCCATCATGGAAGGAAAACTTTCTTTCGAGGAGTACATGGCGACGATCGTCAACGGGACCGACACGATCTCGAAAGCATCCGGGGACGTGTCGACGTTCGGCGGGAAACTCTCGATCATGTCGCACCGGTTACAACTGGCGTTCGAGCCTCTCGCTACCGCAGTGTTTCAGGGCATGAACGACGCGCTGAAAAAGATGATGCCGGTCCTGACCGTCGCAGTCGATTTCATCGGGGACATGGTTCAGGCGTTTCTTGCTCTGCCGAAGCCGATCATGCTCGTCGTTCCGGCGATCGCCGGCCTCGTTCTAGCAGTGAAAGGTTTCATCGCTGTCAAGGCTCTCGTAATGCTGATGTCTACGTCGGTCATCGGAGCGGTCGGAGCGATGGGATCCGCAGCGGGTCTGTTCGCCGCTCAGTTCCTCGCAGCGATGGGAATGTCTCAGGCCGCAGCACTGGCCGCCGGCGTGTTCATTCAGGCGGCACTCGGTCCCGTGATGATCGCTCTCGCCGCCGCTTTCGTCGTGTTCACCATTTGGAACAAGGGACAGCAGGAGTCGAAACAACGAGCGAAAGAGTTCGCCGACTCGCTCGACGAGCAGACCGGGAAGTGGACAGACAACACGCAGAAACTCGTCGAAAACAATCTTGCGAACAAGGGTCTCCTCGACAAGATGAACGAGGCCGGGATCGGTGTCGACAAGGTTCGAGCCTTCGTCGAGGATCAGTCCGGAGCGTGGGTAACCCAAACGAAAGCGCTGACACTCGCCGAGTACGCAACCGGCAACTATCACGGCAGCGCTGAAAAAGCGGCGGCGGCGACGTCGAAACTCGCGCAGGAAATCCGGGCCGAAGGCGGTGCTCGTAACGAACTCATCGCTCAACTTTCGGACGCTGGACTTCTCACGAACGAACTGGTCGATCAACTGTACGACGAGGCCGACGCTTACGATAAGAAGCAAAAGCAACTTCAGGCGATCGGCGTCGCTCAGGGCATGGCGACGGGACTCGACAAAGACGCAGCAACGGCGGCATACCAACTATCTCAGGCGAACAAGGCCGCCGCCGACTCGATCAAGGCGAAGCACGACGCGCAGAAGGCAGCGCTCGATCCGATGTTCGCCAACTTGGACGCCCTGAAAAAGATGAAAGAAGCGCAGGTCGAGTACGACAAAGTTCAGGCGGACGGGACGAAATCGCAGGCCGAAAAAGAAGCGGCGTACTACGACCTCGTGGCCGCAACCGGAGCGTACTCGGACACTCTCAACGACCTAGAGGTCGGAATGAAAAACGGGACCGTCACACAAGAGCAGGTACGCGCTCGTCTTGAGGAACTGATTCGTCTCGGCATCGACCCGGGATCGGATGCGTTCAAACGTCTCGCCGCTCAGGTCGATTTCGCTCAGGCCGGGATGAAAGATCAACAGGGCGTTTCGCTGACAGCGATCGCAGCGTTCGAGGAAATGAAAAAGAAGGGACTCGATCCGTCGTCGGAGGCCGCCGCTCATCTTCAGCAGAAGATCAAAGAGGCCGGGTACACGGCGATGCTCGTCAACGGCACTTACGTGATGATGGAAATGTCGCTCGACGATAAACAGGTCAGATGGAAAACCGAATGGCTCATGTCTCAGCGCGACGAAAACGGTTTCATTCCTCTCGGAGCGATCTTCAATCTTCCTCAGTTCGCTAAAGGTGGGCCGGTCGGAGCGAACGCGCCGATCATCGTCGGCGAAAAAGGGCCTGAAGTCTTTATGCCGTCGAGCGCCGGGAAAATCATCCCGAACAACGCTCTCGCCGGTCTGTCCGCCGGGGGCGGTTCGATGATGTCGGGCGGCAACGTGTACGAGATCAACGTGAACGTATCGGCGACCGCCGACTCGGCGTCCGTTGGTCGAACAATCGTCGAGGCAATCTCAGCGTTCGAGAAACGCTCCGGCGCCGGGTGGCGCTCGTGACCGTCACGCTCTACAGCGGGGTTCAACTGAAGGTCGAACTCAGTTTCGCAACTTCCACCGCCGGCGTGAACACTGTCCCGTACAACGCTCTCGCCGCCGACATCGTATGGACTGATGTCACCGACAGGGTCCGAGGAGTGTCGATTCAGCGTGGACGATCGAACGAACTAGACACTTTCTCGACGGGGTCGGCGATGGTCGAACTCGATAACCGGGACAGGCGTTTCGATCCTGACTTCGGTCCCGCGGAGTTAGTGCTACCGGGCATTGCGAACAATAACGTCACGAATCTTCTAGGCCCGTCATGGTTAGATACGACCGGGGACCT
>NZ_JBIKSE010000026.1:0-23644 GCF_044348765.1 Arenimonas sp. | reverse complement strand
GATGCGGACGTCGCAGTAACTGGCGCCAGCGCCGGTGGCAGCGCCAAGGGCGATATCAGCCAGCACTTTCTTGCGGGCCGGATCCATCGTTTCCAGAAGGGCCTCAGCAGCCACTGCCCGGCCGAAACCGGGAATCATCAGACCACCGAGCGATGCGCCCGAGGCCGCCAGGAAATCACGTCTGTCCATCAAAGCGTCTCCGTTCCAGGGAATGCGTCAACCGACCCTCATCATAACTGAAATCGGACACCGGACAGAGCGTTACAGGCTGCGGTTGTTGAGGATATCTGAAATCGGGGAGTCCATCACGTGCGCTAACGCTCAGGGGTCTGGTCGGCCAGACTTCCCTGGATGGCCTCGAGCTGGTCGAAGACGCGCTCGAACGCACACACTAGCTCAGGGTCAAAATGGGTGCCCGAGCGCGAACGGAAAAAGGCTAGGGTGTCTTCAGCGGACCATGCGGTTTTGTACGGGCGCGCCGAACGCAGAGCATCATAAACATCGCAGATGGCGGCAATCCGCCCTGATAATGGAATTTCGTCACCCTCCAGCCCTTGCGGATAGCCGTTGCCATCCCAATGTTCGTGATGGCAAAGCGCAATTTCCGCTGTCAAGCGGGTCAATGGCGTTGCCGCACGATCATTCAGGATATGGAAGCCGATGCGGGTATGGTATTTCATGATGTCACGCTCTTCGGCGGTGAACGAGCCCGGTTTCTGCAAAATCGCATCTGAAATACCAATCTTGCCGATATCATGCATAGGCATTGCTAATTGCAGATCGCGGCATTGCGCTTCAGACAGACCTATCGCCCGAGCCATTATCGCGGCGTATTCGCCGGTATGCAGTACATGACCCCCGGTCTCATTCTCTTTATATCCTGCGGCCCGGCAGAGCATGCTGATGATGCTCTGATAGCTGCTTCGCAGCTGGGATGTTCGCACCTGCACAGCTTCCTCGAGCTGATTATGCTGGGTTTGCAATGCCGAATTAGCCATAGCCAACTCAAGATTGTTACGGATGCGTAAAAGTATTTCGGGCAAATCCAGTGGTTTACAAATGTAATCGTTGGCGCCGAGTGAGAGTCCCTTGTAGCGGTCTTCCGGTCGGCTCAGTGCACTGACGATGATGATTGGCGCTACATAACGGTTGCGCTGGCTGAGACTTTCCAGAATATCGAAGCCATTCGGTGCCGGCATATCCAGATCAAGCAGCAGAAGATCCCATGGCATGCGCTGCAACCAATCTAGCGCTTCCGCAGAGTCGCTGAATGCGCGCAGGTTACCTAGACCGAATGCCTTCATGCTGGACTCGAGCAGTCGTAGATTGGCTGGCGTATCATCGACCAGGACAACGGCCGCATTCTTTAGGTGTTCGGGGAGCATCGATTTAATCTCAGATATTGAACATCGCACTGACTAGACCACGCAGCTCGACAATATCGAGCGGCTTGCCGAGAAAGCCCTGAACATCCAGATCCAGCAAGTGGTGAGCACCAAACACACTGCCAATCACGATGATTTTCAGCTTCCGTGTTCGGGCGTCGGCACGCAGTTCCCGCAGGATTTCTTTACCCTTCATTCCGGGCAGATTGAAGTCAAACAGCAACAGTTCCGGCGGTTCGTCGAGTATACGCGAAAGCGCGTCAGGACCATTGGCGATGATTTCAATCTGGACAAGATCTTCTAACGCCTTTTTGACCAAAAGCTGGCTAGCCGGATTGTCTTCTACAAAAATCACGCGAGCCCTTGGCAAGGCGGCAGAGGTCGGTGCGTCAGCGTCTATCGGTGACAGCAGCTTAGGCTGCGTAGCCGCAGCATCATAGATCGAAAGCTCAATCCAGAAACTACTGCCGAGTCCCGGGTGACTGCTGACGCCCATACGCCCCCCCATTAGGCCGGCAAGCTCCCGGCAGAGGGACAGGCCGATACCAGTGCCTAGAATCGCGGTATTCTCGCGACCAAGACGCTGGAAAGGCTGGAATAGCTGGCCCTGCAGTTCACTACTGATGCCCATGCCACCGTCCTTGACGATGATACGGACGTCCTGTCCGACAATCTGGTAAGTCAGGGTGATCTGCCCGTTGGGGGAATTGTATTTTATTGCATTCGAAATCAGATTAAGGATGACCTGGCGCAGTCGACGCTGATCTGCTGCGACGCAGAGCTCGTCAGCGGGCAGATCAAGATTCAGGGATAATCCGGCATTTAAGACTTCAACTCTAACCAGGTCGGCGCAAGAAAGCATCATCTCGCGCAGTATGACCGGCTTCAGATCGAGAGCGGGCTGTTCGGCATGGGCACTCGACCACTCAAGGATGTCACCAACCAACTGATTGAGATGGCTGCTTGCGGTGAGTATTTCATCGATATACTCCGGCTCATTACCGCCGGATCCCTGCGAATGCTGCATACGCATCAGCTGCGCGAAGCCCTGGATAGCGTTGAGCGGCGTGCGCAACTCGTGTGTCATGCTGGAGATGAAGCGGGACTTTGCCACGCTCGCGGCCTGCGCTTCAATACTGGCCTCACGCAGTTCCATTTCGGTTTTCTTCAGCGCATCGATATCGTGGTGAGTGCCTCCGACCAGAAGGGCTTTGCCCGTTACCGGATCGCGCTCGAGCACGCGCCCACGGCTGAGCAGCCAATGGTAATTGCCGGCAGCATCGGCGAAGCGGTATTCGCTGTAATAGAAATCCTGCAGACCATCAATCGCCTGTTGCTTGGCTTTCAGCACCGCCGGCTGGTCGTCAGGATGTCCGCGCGAGCGGAACTCCTCTTCGCTGACCGTTTCGCCGCTGAGTCCGAAGCGCTTGACCAGGCGGCCACGCAGGCTAACGGTATTGGCACGAAGATCCTGTTCCCAGATACTCTCCGTAGTTCCTTCCAGCACCAGATCGAGCCGCTGCTGTGCCTGCTGCCGCTCGGCCTCACTGTGGCCGAGCCTTTGACCCATGGCCGAAGCATGTCCGGCCATCGCATCCAGTTCAATGATTTCAGAATTAACTCTAGACGGTTGCCATTGGCCGTTTCCAATCTGGTCCAACATGCCGGAAACACCGATGATGGGCTTTTCCAGTCGGGCGCTGAGGGATCGCGACCGAAGCGACATGTACGTGAAGAAAGCCAGATAGAAGAATGCCAGACCGGCAATCAATAGATAGCCGATCTGGGTGAATCGTTTCGCCAAGGCATTGGTTTGCTCGAAGATGTCCTCTTCCGCAACTACCGTCATCAAGCGCCAGCCGGTCTGTTCAATAGTGGTCCAGGCCACCAGATGTGCTTGGCCGCCCAGACTCAAGGCCTGGATGCCGGCCGGACTGCCCTTCATGGCTTCCGCCAGCTTACGGGTGTCCGCGCGTTTGCCAAGATTGAAATCGGATGGTTTGTACAACTCACGGCTGACGGCCTCGCTGTAGGTGAAGTCGGTCAGTTCGGTCAGTCCGAAATCGGTTTCCCCCGCCTTGGGCAGGGCCATGATATTGAGTTCCGCACTGACCAGTACCGCATATCCCTTCCAGGGAACTTTAAGATTACTGATCTCGTTGAGAATGCTGCCGACCGTAAGATCAATACCGACTACGCCCTCGAGGAAGTCGGACCGGTAAACTGGGGCAATGGCAGACATCATCCAGCCTTGGCCGGCCGGATCGACATAGACATCGGTCCAGACCACTTCGCGCTTCGGGTTGTGGTTCGTATCGGCTAGATAGTAGAAATTATATTCCGGTATCGGCATGTTGTGATCATACTGTTCCGGGGTCAGGAACCAGGGGTAGATGTAATTCAGACTGTCCCACGTGTTCAAATAAATCGCCGCCACCAGCGGATTCTCGGCTTTGATCTGCCGCATCAGGCCATCGACATGCTCGAGCTTGGCGAGCTTGTCCAGATCGTGGCCGTTGTTTTTCCAGTGGGCCGCAGACCAGAAAACGGCAGGGCGGCCATCGTCTTTCGGACTGTAATAGACGCCGGTTGAGGTCAATGCAAGATTTGCAGTCAATGGCGCAGTCTTGGTATCACTCAGCGCTCTGCCAACTTCACTGGCATACATCCGGGTTAATGCACTGATAGCGGACAACTGCTGGTCGATTACCCGTGACTCTTGACGCGAAACCACTCGAAGATCATTGCGAGCCGTTTCACGCAAGTATTCAATCTGGGCATCGCGGATGGCGCCATTGCTGAGCAAATAAATGGCAATCAATACCGTTTCCACCAATAATAGGGGAATCAACGCACTCTGGACAAAAGCACGCCATATCCATGAGCGCAGACGCACGGTTCGGTTTTTGTTCATCGGAGCTAGTGTCCCCATCAAGTTACGAGCATACCGAGTCGGTAGACGGCTGCCAATGAGTTTCCTGCGATCGGGTAACGCGACATGGGCTGCGTTGGCAAATTTGTTAAAATTATGTGAATTTTGCTTGCATCTCACGTTTGTGTTGCTGAGCGGTGATGCCCGCAACCATTCACAAGCGGCCGCCGGCTTAGGGCCTACAATCGAACCAGCGATCTGGCTTATCAAAAACAGAGATGATATTACTTGCCGGGCCGATGGTTTGGCTGATACCCGGCTAAAATCGCAATCCGCCATCATAGCCTGAAGGTCGCCGTCTTATCCGCCTTGTCGCGTTCAGCACGGAATGGATATGCGCAAATTGAATACAGTTGCTTCGTCACCACCAGCCAGGAAGATCACCATGAGTAAACTTCTAATCACCGCGCTGCTGCTGCTTTCTGCCTGCACCGGAAAGCCCGACAACATTAAACCGGTTGAAAACTTCCAGGCCGAAAAATACCTCGGCACCTGGTATGAAATCGCCCGCATCGACCACCGTTTCGAAAAAGGTCTGTCGCGGGTCACCGCCGAATACAGTAAGCGCGAGGGCGGGGGCATCACCGTGGTCAACCGCGGCCTTGAGGCGAAATCCGGCACTTGGAAGCAATCAACCGGTAAGGCGTTCTTCGTCGACGGTGAAGACAAGGGGCATCTGAAAGTCTCTTTTTTCGGCCCGTTTTACGGCGCCTATGTGGTGTTCGAACTCGACGTCAAGGATTACCAGTATGCCTTGGTCAGCGGGCCAGATACCTCCTACTTCTGGCTGCTATCGCGCACGCCGACGATGGACAGCGCATTGCGTGAGCGCTTGATTGACATGGCCGTGGCCAAAGGATTCCGCCGCGGAGATATCCTCTTGGTCGATCAATCTCCCCTTCCCTGAAAACACATGCACCCACTACTGATTCTTCCGCTAACGCCCCTCTTGCTTTTGCAGGGACTTTACGTCCGTGCGGTTACCCCGCGTCTGCCGGAAGCCGCAGGGGCGCGCAGCGGCGAAAGCGGCGGCGGTTCAGAGCTTCGGCTATTGGTTTTGGGTGATTCGGCAGCAGCCGGTGTCGGCGTTGCAAGCCAGCAGCAGGCGCTGGCCGGGCAACTGGTACAGCGGCTTGCCGATAGCCACCGGGTCATCTGGCAGCTCTGGGCAGCCAATGGGCGTAACAGCCGTCAGTGTCTGGATATGCTGGAACTCGCAGCGGCCGAGACCTTCGACACCGTGGTGATTTCACTTGGCGTCAATGATGTGACCGGCGGGGTATCTTTGGATGACTGGCTGCGTCAACAGGACCGGCTAGCCACGCTGTTGCGGGATAAATTCGCGGCCCAATGCATCCTGTTCACTCCATTGCCACCGATGCATTATTTTCCGGCACTGCCGCAACCCTTGCGCTGGGTGCTAGGCGCGCGCGCCAAACAGTTCAACCGGGCATTGCAGGCCTGCCTTCGTTCGCAGCCAAAGTGCCGTCTACTGAGCTTCAATCTCCCGATGCAGGATGCCTTCATCGCCGAAGACGGCTTTCATCCAAGCGCAGTAACCTATGGCCTTTGGGCCGGCGAAGCCGCGAAGGCCATCACTGCGGCGGATTGAATCCGGAGAAGCGCTGCACGACACCTTTGAAACCGTAAGCTGCCAATTGCACCGTGCTTCCCGTTTCCCTGTGGCAATCGAATCCGGCGGCAGCCATCTGTTTGCGGAAGCGGACATGCAGACGCCGTTTGGGATCAACGATGATGATGCGCGTCGCAGCGTCACTATGTCTTACCAGAAATGCAGTCAGTAAATCCGGATGATCCGGCTCATAGAGCAGATCGCTGCCAATGATGAGACTGAAAACACCCAGATCCGGTTCAGGAACGCGCCAGTCCAGGCGTCGGAACGGCGTATCGGCCAGCGCATTGCGGCGGCTGTTGTCTTGCAGGAATACCGCCGCACGCGGATGATAGTCGGTCGCCAGAATATCAGCACCGCGGGCATTGGCCACCAGACTGGCCATGCCCAGACCGCAACCCAATTCGAGGATTTTGCCGGGTCCGAGTGTTTCACGGCTAATCAGATCGGCCAGCAGCAGCCCCGACGGCCAGAGCATGCCGAAAAGCGGCCAGCTCGCCGATGAAATACCGAGCGCCTCGGTTATACCGTCCGGATCGTCGAATTGATTGCCGTCAATCAGACGCCGGATGCGGTAGGCAATGCCATCGAAGTGGTGGGTATCAACGCAGGTCTGCAGCGGCGGGGCCATGGCGCACTCGGATTCAGATCGTGGATGAAATGAATCCCGGGCAAGTCAGCTGAAACCGGGTGGCCAGATTGGCCATGGGCGGGAGCTGAGCTGGACAAATCCATGCGAGCCCCCACCCTACGCCTTTATCGCTACAAACACCAGCGGATCAGTAGGCAAACTGTTTGAAGATCTGATCGATATCGCCATTCCAGACGCCATGATACAGCGCCAGCTTGCGTTCGGCCGGCGTTTCGTTGGCTAGCGCGATTTCCATCAGCGGATGCAGGAACAGTGCCTCGTCATCGCCGTGCCGGTTCAGGCGGCGCCGGTTCTTGAGTCCCAACGCCGAAATCTTGAGCGCTTCAATGGCCAGCTCGCGCAGGCTGTTGGCGCGGAACGGCAGCTTCAGGCCCTGTTTCGGGACGCCATCGCGCAACTGATTGCGTTCGGCCATGCTGAAATCCTTGACCAGATCCCAGGCAGCGTCCAGCGCCTCGGTGTCATATAACAAGCCGACCCAGAATGCCGGCAAGGCACATAGCCGCCGCCACGGACCGCCATCGGCGCCGCGCATTTCCAGATACTTTTTCAGGCGCACCTCCGGAAAGGCAGTGGTCATATGATCGGACCAGTCGGCCAGCGTCGGTAGCTCGCCCGGCAGGGGTAGCAGTTTGCCACTCAGGAAATCCCGGAAACTCCGGCCGGCGCAGTCGATGTATTTCTTATCGCGATAGACGAAATACATCGGCACATCTAACAAATAATCGACGTAACGCTCGAAACCGAAACCGTCCTCGAACACGAAATCGAGCATGCCGGTGCGGTCCGGATCGGTATCAGTCCAGATGTGGGAGCGGTAACTCAGGAAGCCGTTCGGCTTGCCCTCGGTGAACGGCGAATCGGCGAAAAGTGCGGTAGCCACCGGCTGCAGGGCCAGCGACACCCGGAACTTCTTGACCATGTCGGCTTCGTTTTCGAAATCGAGATTGGTCTGCACCGTGCAGGTCCGGGTCATCATGTCCAGGCCGAGCGTGCCCACTTTCGGCATGTACTCGCGCATGATTTTGTAACGGCCTTTCGGCATCCACGGCATGTCGCTACGTGCCCATTTCGGCTGGAAGCCCATGCCTAGAAAGCCGATACCCAGCTCGTCGCCGACGGTTTTGACTTCGGCCAGATGCTGATTAGTTTCCTTGCAGGTCTGGTGGATGTTCTCCAGCTGCGCTCCCGACAACTCGAATTGTCCAGCCGGCTCCAAGGTAATCGAGGCATCGTCGCGCAACAAAGCGATAATATTGCCGCCTTCCTCGACCGGCTGCCAACCGAATCGGGTCAATCCCTTCAGCATTGCGCCGATACCCTGTTCGCCCTCGTAAGCCGGCGGGCGCAGATCATCGAGCCGGAAGCCGAACTTTTCATGCTCGGTGCCGATCCGCCAATCCTGCGGAGAACGGGCACCAGAAGCGTGGAAAGCAACCAGCTGGTCTTTACCGGTAATCAGGGGGGAGTTCGAATCAGCCATGCGTGCGTCCCTCGGCGATCGGTGCCGCCATCAGCCAGCCTGTAACGACCTCGCGTGCTTCATCTAGACCTAATTTGGCAGAGCCGGAAAACAACTGCACGCTGGCGCGACCGGCCAGCTCCCTCTTCACCAAGGCCAGAGTGCGTGCCTGTTCACTGCGGCCCAGCTTGTCGGCCTTGGTCAACAGGCAGTGCACGGAAATATTGCGTTTGAAGGCATAGTCAAGCATCTGCAGGTCGAAATCACGAAGCGGGTGGCGCACGTCCATCACCAACACCAGGCCGACCAAGGGCTCACGGACCTGGAAATAGCGGGTGATGAATGCCTGCCAGTGATCACGAACGGCAATCGGTACTTTGGCGTAACCATATCCGGGCAAATCGACCAGATAGCGATTCTCGGTGATGCGGAAATACACCAGATGCTGGGTACGACCCGGCGTCTTGGAGGTCCGAGCCAGACTGTTCTGGTTGCAGAGCACGTTAAGCGCGGTCGATTTTCCGGCATTCGAGCGGCCCGCAAACGCGACTTCGGCCAGGCTGTCTTTCGGCAACTGGGCAAGAGCATTGGCCGAGAGCACGAATTCGGCGCGGGCTAAGGGATTGACCATGGGGACCGCTTCGGGAGGAATTGGCCTATTCTACCCTTTGTTTCTCCGGCAAGGCGCCGTTACGGATTGACCGAACCCCGTAAACACTGGGATAATTAGCGCTTGACGGGTTTTCCCGACGCTTAATCCACCACATTTGCTTTCGGAGTCTCAATGAAGCTCTCCCACCTCCTCGTGCTGAGCACCGCCTTGGTATTCACTGGCGCCATTGCCCAGCAGGCTATTGCTCCGGAAAATCCGGAGGCAGCTCCGGTCGATGCCGTGGCAGCGGCCGTGCCGGCGCCGGTCGTCGCCGTAGAACCCGGTCCGGTCAAGCCCGGTGATCCGAAAGCAGGCCAAGCCAAAGCCGGTGCCTGCGCTGCTTGTCACGGCGTAGATGGCAATGCCGCCACCGCGCTGTATCCGAAACTTGCCGGCCAGCACGAACAGTACATTTGGCGCCAGCTGAAAATGTATAAGTCCGGCGAACGTAACAATGCCATCATGCTCGGCTTGGCCGCAGCGCTTACCGAACAGGACATGCGTGATATCGGCGCCTACTTCGGCCAGCAGAAAGTCATTGCCGGTCTGGCCGATGAAACCGTGATTGCACAAGGTCCGAATGCCGGCAAGAAATTCTATGAAGTCGGAGAAAAAATCTACCGTTCCGGCAATGCCGCCAACGGCGTACCCTCCTGCATGGCGTGTCACGGCCCGGCCGGCGCAGGCATGCCTGGCCCGACCTATCCCGCACTCGGTGGCCAACACGCCGATTACACCAGCCTGCGTCTGAACGAATTCCGGGCCGGCACGGTGTGGGGTAAAGACAAGAACGCCAATGTCATCATGTCGCAGGCCGCCAAAGGCCTGAGCGATGAAGAAATCCAGGGTTTGGCGACCTACCTGCAGGGTCTGCACAAGGCTGGAAAAGCCACTGCGAAGTAATCCCCGATAGCATTCGTTCAGCAAGCCGATAGCATCATGCTGTTATTGGCTTTGTTTTTCTCCAAGGAGTTATCATGATCCGTCGTCTTGTTTTCAGTCTGCTGTTGCTTGCCCCGCTTGCCATTGATGCCCAATTGAAGGCCGGCGTGCCGGTCGCGGGCAAAGATTACGTCGTACTGAATCCGGCTCAGCCCACCTGGGGCACCGGTGGCATCGAAGTAGCTGAAGTGTTCGGATATACCTGTATCCATTGCGCGCAGTTCCAACCCTTGGTCAATAACTGGAAAAAATCATTGCCGGCTGATGTGAAACTACGTTACGTTCCAGCCGCCTTCGGCGGCATTTGGGATAACGGAGCCCGTGCTTTTTTCGCCGCGGAAGCCCTGAAAGTCCAGGAACGCACCCATGACGCGGTGTTCAAGGCCGTGTTCATCGACAAGAAAGTGAAAACTGCCAGCGTCGAGGAATTCGCCGATGTCTATGCCGGCCTTGGCGTTGACCGCGCGAAAATCCTGAACGTGATGAACGGCAGCACCGTATCCGGAAAAGTCAACCGCGCCCGTCAGTTTGCGCAACGCGCCGGCGTCAACAGCACGCCAACTCTGATCGTCAATGGCAAATACCGCATCACGGCGAAATCCCATGAAGAGTCTTTGAAAGTGGCCGAGTACCTGATTGCCAAAGAGCGCTCCGCGTTTCCGGCCGCTGCGAAAAAATAAATACCGGCCCCGCTTCAGCGGGGCGTCGCATGACGAATCGTCAGCTCAAACTTCTCAGCAGCAATATCCAGGCCGGATCCACCACCCGGGCATATAGCGAGTATGTCACGCGCTCGTGGTCGCATATTCTTCCCAATGGAAAACGTGGCAATCTCGATGCGCTGGCCGAGACCTATGCGCCCTTCGACGTGGTCGGCCTGCAGGAGTGCGATCCGGGTAGTCTGCGCTCCGGGTTTTCCAACCAGTCCGATTATCTGGCGGAAAAAGCCGGATTTCCCTTCAATTCGCACCAAGCCACCCGTCGCATCAGTCGTTTTGCCGGCTCCGGCAACGCCCTACTGTCGCGGCCGGAGCCGTCTCGGATCGAACATTTTGTCCTGCCGAGCCGGATTCCAGGCCGGGGCGTGCTGCTGGCGGAATACGACAATGACGGTTTAACCTGGCATATCGCCATTACTCATCTTTCCCTCAGTGCCAGCGCGCGGCGCGTGCAAATCGCATATCTTGCCGAGTTACTGTCCGACAAGCCAAGGCTGGTGCTGATGGGTGACTTCAACTGCGATCTGCTGGCACCGGAAATGAGCCGACTATTCCAGTTCACCAGTCTCGCACCTCCACCGATCAGCCTGCCGACATTCCCGAGCTGGGCCGCGAAGCGGCCCATTGACCATATTCTGGTCGGCGGCATGAACAGCAGCCAATACCAGACCCACAACGCCGCCGGATCCGATCATCTGGCGATCGCACTGGATCTCGAACTGCCGTCAGTCAATCCAGAGAGTAGCCCATGGCCGAAACCGCCGGCGCCAGACGCGCAATGATTTCCGGATCAAAATACGGGCGGTAATGCCGCCAGCGTCCGACGGCACGGCTGTTCAAAGGCTCCAACACTTGGGCATAACTCGGCGTACTGATAATGCCCTTGCGGCGCGCATGGCTGGCGCTGTCCAACCAGCCCTCACTCCAGGGCAGATCAAGAAACAAGGCTAGCCTTCGGGTTTCTGTCTCCGGATCGGCGACCATGTCTTCATAACGGGTGGTCAATACGGCACCGTGGAAATCCGGCTGCAATCGCTGCCAGAAATCAGCCATCGCGACATAGAGTTCAGTAATTCGGGTCACACTACTATAAAGATTGCCGGTTGACCGCAGATTCTGCATATAGCAGCTCAGAACTACGTCCAGAGGATGACGCAGCACCAGAAGCACTTTCGCCTGCGGAAAAAGCGAATGGATTAATGGCAGGTAAACCCAATTTAATGGATTCTTGTCGACCAGGCGCTGTCCATCCGGCGCAATGTCTTTGTCAATTTGTCCGTAATAGTGATTACGCAAGGCACTGATCCGCTCCGTATCCAAACGACTAAGATCCTCCGGATAGCGCAATCCAGATCTTCTGAATTCCAGCAGCGTCTTGACTAAGTAAGGCTTTTCATCAAACGACCGCAACCCCGGGCGGGCATCCAGAACTTGTTCCAGGAGTGTTGTGCCCGAGCGCGGGAATCCCACCACGAACACAGGATCAATTCGACCGTCCTGAATCGGTCGCGGACCTTCAAACACAGGCACGGGTGACTGCAGCATCCGAAAGAATCCAGTTCTCGCTTCCGAACTCGCCACCCCCTCATGCGCTGAAGTCTGCATGGCATGTGCCTCGGCGAGTACATTCCAGGCTTGCTTGAAGCGGCAATCCCGGTCCAGACTCAAGGCATAATCAAAACCGATCTGGGATTTCCAGCGCGGCTCTGCATCCGCCAGCTGCCAGGCGGAAGCCATGAGCATGCAGGCGCTGCCGAAATCACCGTTGCGGTATGCACGCTTGCCATGCAGATGATTCACCGACTCCTGCTGCAATGGCGTACGTGCAAGACGTTCTGCACTGTTCAAGGCCGCAGCGAATCCCTCCAAATCGTTGGCACGCTCGCTGGCAAGCGCCAGTCCAATCCAGGCATCGAACGACTCCGGAAAGCGTGAAGCCAGAAGCCGGTATTGCGACAGTGCGGTTTCGAACCTCCCGATACGCATAAGTAGCGAAGCCATCTGCAGTGCGCGGACAGGATCGAGAACAAGATTGCTCAGGCTATCAAGGTCGGCAGCTGCGTGTTCGCGGTAATCCAATGCAGCTGCGATATCCGCCCGCAACAAACGATAATCAGCATCCTCGGGGTCAGCAGCGACAGCGGCATCGGCTTCAACCAGGGCCTCATCTTGGCGCCCCATCCCGCTCAATGCGCGCGCCGCACAGAAATGCATGAATGCATCACCGGGAGAATTCTGGCGTGCCTGTAACAATGCCGACAACGCCTCATGAAAGCGTGACGCATCGCACAGGGCGCTGGCTAGATTGGTCCGGGCTGCCGGGCTGCCATCTGCCGCTGCGGCGCGTTCGAACCAGTCAACGGCTTCGTTGACTAATCCGCTACGGTGGCAGGTCAGCGCCATTTCCGTTAATAGCACAGGCTGCTCCGGATGGACCGTGAGTGCCGAAGCAAGGATTTGTCCGGACAGATACGGGTTTCCGTTAGTGACGGCATGCCGGGCCGCCCTGAGATACTGTTCAACTGTCGTCATCGCGATTCCATGATCATGTCAACCTTCATTCTAGCAAGAGTGAGGTTTCAGGACTTCCACGCCAGCGATAGCGCCATGAGCAGCAGGAATACTGCAAAGAGACGCTTGAGTACCGGCGCCGGCAATTGATGGGCCCAGCGCGCGCCAATGGGAGCGAACAGCACTGAGGTCAACGCAACGCCCAATGCTGCCGGCAAATAAATATAGCCGACGCTGTATTCCGGCATCGGATGCGGATTCTGCAGCTGGCTGTAGGTGAGAGCCGCCGCCAGGGCAATGAATACGCCGCAAACCGCCGAGGTGGCGACGGCCTTCACGGCTGGTACGCCACGCCATATCAGTGCCGGTACCGTCATACTGCCGCCACCGATGCCGACGACGGCGGAAACCGCACCAATCACAACACCGGCAAGGCTCCAGAGCCAACCGGCAGGCGTCTTCGGACCGGCAGGGCGGGGACCGGGCCAATCAGCAAACAATTGCATCGCGACCAACACGCAGTAGCCGGCCACGATCCAACTCAATTCCGGTCCTGCCCACTGCACCACGCCGAACCCGGCAACAACCGCCCCCAGCAGCATGCCCGGCACCAGCCACAAGACGGTCGACCACAACACCGCATCGCGGCGGTGATGCGCATAGGCCGAGGACAGGCCGGTCAGCACGATACTGGCGAGCGAGCTGGCCAGTGCAACCGGCACCACAATAGCCTCCGGCACGCCCTGTGCAGGCATTATAAGAATCAACGCTCCGACCAACAGCAGGCCACCGCCGATGCCGAGCAATCCCGATAACAGGCCGGCGGCGATGCCCAATACTGGATATATCCACCAAGCCGCCATATGCTTATCCTTTGACGCCGTCGTAAATCGGAATAACGCGATGCACCGGAAGCAGCACGCTCTCTTGACCATTATAATCGCAGCCACCCTGCCCGCCGCAGCGGCTACCATACCGCCACAGGAAGCCGAACTCCGGAGTGCCTTCCTGGCTGCCAAATCAGGAGTGCTGACCGAAGCCGAACGGCAGAATCTGCGGCGTAACCCCTTGCTGCCCTGGCTGGAGGCAATTCAGTTCAAGCAGGGCATGAGCACCAATGCCCTGCCACCGGTAGTGATCCGCAGTAATGCCGAAGATCCCGCCAATGTCTGGCTGATCGGCCAATGGCGTAGCGAGTTGATCCGCCGCCAAGACTGGTCGGCGTCCGTACAATGGCAGGCCCAGTATCCAGACAGCAGTACCGGCAGCCGTTGCGCCAGCCTGTTAGCGGTTGAGTCCGAGAAGCGGGATGCGGCATGGCAGCAAACCGCACTTGCCGTGTGGCGCACAGAAAGCAAATCACCCGGACACTGCGCGCAGGTATTCGAGCACCTGCGCATCAACGGCACACTGGATGGCATGACGGTCTGGCAGCGTTTCGACCGATTGCTGGCGGATGATGCCGAAGCGCGGCTTCCAGAAGTCATCGCGGCCATGTCTACCGGCGATGCTGCACTGGCCAAGCGCTATCTGGCCGTGTTGAATGATGCAACAGCGGATGTTTCCGACCTGCCGCGCGATGACCGAAGTACACGCGTGCTGACCAAAAGTTACAGCACTCAGGCCCGCAAGGATCCGGCACAGGCCATGGCACTGCTCGATGCCAATGCCGGCATGTTTGCATTCACCCCGGAGCAAGCACAGGCCGTCCGGCATGAGATCGCCCTGTGGTCGCTGGTCAATTATCTTCCGGAAGCCGAATCGCGCTATCAGGCACTTCCCGAGCCGGCGCGCAGCGCCAACCTGCGCGAGTGGTACATGCGCTACCGGTTCAGCGTGAATGATGACGCCCTTACGCTGACAGCCTTTTCGCAATTGCTTCCCAGCCAGCAGCAGGAGGCCCGTTGGCAGTATTTCAAGGGACGCATACTTGAACGACAGGGGCGTCGCGATGAGGCATTGCCGCTTTATGCCGCGGCCGCCAAATCCGCCAACTTCCATGGCTGGCTGGCGGCCGACCGGCTTGGTGCCGACTATACATTCTGTCCCCTCGATCAACGCATGCCGGCCAAGGAGCGGGCGACACTGCATGCCGGCAACCCAGGACTGCAACGTGCCCTCTGGCTCTGGCAACTGGGCGAAGCCAGTTATGCAATCTGGGAATGGAATGCCGCGTTTAAAAATCTCAATGCCGAACAACAACGCGAAGCCGTAGCAATGGCGCAGGAAATCGGCTGGTATGACCGCGCCGTCTTTTCACTGGAGGCCAATGAGCTCAATCCGCGTTATTACGGTCTGCGATTCGCCACACCATATGCCGCTGAGTTCAGTGCCGCCAGTGCCCGCTTTAGACTCGATCGGGCCTGGCTGACCGCGCATGCGCGTGCCGAAAGCATCTTCATGCCGGATGTCACCTCCAGCGCCAATGCCCGCGGACTGCTGCAGTTGCTACCCTCGACCGCGGAGGCCATCGCTGTGCGCAATGCCATTGAGTGGCAGGGCGCTGAATCGCTCTACCAGCCGGAGGTTAACATCGTGCTGGGGGCCGGGGCATTACGTGAGGTCATCGATACGTATGACGGCAAAGCCTACCTAGCTATCGGGGCCTATAATGCCGGACCGACGGCGGTGAACCGCTGGCTGGCCGCGCGTGGCAGCCTGGATGCCGACTTCTGGATCGAAACCGTTCCGTTCAAGGAAACCCGGGAATACATTCCACGCGTGCTGTCATTCAGCGTCATCTACGATTGGCGTCTGAAACAGCCGGTCATGCCGATCAGTCGGCGCTTGAGCGGTGACTTCAGCACCGGGTTCAAACCGGTGCCGCTGCATTGTCCCTCTCCGGCAGCGGCGACTGAAGCGCCCGCGAAAAAGAAACGTCGATGAAATCCTATCTGGTCGGCGGTGCGGTACGCGATGCCCTGCTCGGACTGGCTCCAGGGGACCGCGACTGGGTGGTGGTCGGTGAAAGTCCCGAGTCGATGGTTGCCGCAGGCTACCGCCCGGTTGGTGCCGATTTTCCGGTCTTCCTGCATCCGCATAGCGGCGAGGAATACGCTTTGGCAAGGACCGAACGCAAAAGTGCGCCGGGTTACAAAGGCTTTGTTTTTCATGCCGATCCGGGCGTGACGTTGGAACAGGATCTGGCACGGCGCGATTTCACCTTCAATGCCATCGCCCGCGATGCCGATGGCACGCTCATCGATCCGTTCAACGGTCAGGCCGATCTGAAAGCGCGCGTGCTCCGGCATGTCTCGCCGGCTTTTGCCGAAGATCCGGTCCGCATTCTGCGGGCCGCACGCTTCTTGGCACGGTTTGCCCATCTTGGCTTTTCAATCGCACCGGAAACCCAGGCACTGATGCGGAACATGGTGGCTGCCGGAGAAGTCGACCATCTGGTTCCGGAGCGGATCTGGCAGGAAGTCCGTATCGGCCTGGAAAGCCGGACGCCTTCGGCCTTTCTCCAAACCCTGCGTGCCTGCGGTGCACTGGCCGTAGTGCTTCCTGAAGTGGATGTGTTATACGGCATACCGCAACGGCCGGAACACCATCCTGAAATCGATACCGGTCGGCACATCGAAATGGTCTGCGACATGGCTGCGCGTCTGGCGCCCGGCGATGCCCTGATCGGATTTGCGGCCCTGCTGCACGATCTGGGCAAAGGCCTGACTCCGGCGGAACAGTGGCCGAAACACATCGCACATGAACATCATGGACTCATACCGATACAGCTGGTCTGCACACGCTGGAAAGTGCCGAGCGAGTATGCAGCCATGGCGGCCCATGCATGCCGCGAGCACCTGAATGTGCACCGGCTACAGGAACTGCGTCCGGAAACCCTGCATGATCTTCTAGCGCGGATCGACGCGTTCCGCCGGCCCGAGCGGGTTGCACAGCTGGCGCTGATATGCGAGTCTGATAAACGGGGCCGTCTAGGCATGACGGAAGATATCTACACCAATGGCGATTTGCTGCAACGCTGTTTCCAGGCAGCTTCGTCGGTACGGGCGAGTCATCTTTCCGGAAATCCGACCGGGCCAGCCGTCGGCGAAGCGCTACGCAATGCACGCATTGAAGCCATTGCCGCGGCCAAGGAGGCCTGAGTGGTCAAGCAGATCATGAAGAATCCGGTCGTCCGCGGCCTCTGGATAGCCTTTCTACTGGGTGCTGCACTGGTTACGATTTTCACCCTGTATGTCAAGTTGGAACACACGGTGGACGATGCCAATGACCGACTCATCCAATCCCATGCACTTGCCAACGAGCTACTGAACGCCACGGAAACTAGCACACGGCTGGCGCGTACCTATGCCATCACCGGCAACCGCAATTTCCTGAACGCTTACCTGCAGGTGATTGATTCCAGCAACGGCCTGTTGGCGGTACCGCTTGAGGCCAGCCTGTATTACTGGAATCCCAGCTTGGACTTGCAGACCCGGCTTGCCATCAAAAAACCGCCACGACATGAGCGGATCAAAACGCTGGAGGTGCGGCAGGTGGATGTCGTTTTCCTCAACCGAGCGCAGACACTAAGCGACAGACTCACCGATACGGAGAAAGAGGTTTTTTTCCAGATTGAAAGGAGCTCACATGATTTCAGCATCTCCCATCACCCCGCCATAGCGCTGCTGTATGATGCCGAATACCATCGGAACAAAGCTCTGGTTCTTTGGAATATCCAGGAGTTCAACAAACGCATCGAGGCCCATCAGATTCAGAACGTGCGCAAGGCCAAACTGCAGTCGGACCAGCTGCGTTATCTGCTCATGTTCACTGCAATTCTATTTTTGTTCAACATCTGGCGCATCTATCGCAGCCTGCACCACGTCATGGGCGGGACGATTCATCAGGTTTTCGAGGGCATCGCACAACTGGGCAACGACAAGGTCGATCCGATGCTGTACCGCTATAGCCAAGACAGAGGTGGCGTCCTGCCGAAACTGGCGATGGCGCACCAGCAATTGGTTGATAGCCGAAAAGCCCAAGACCGGCTGAACATCGCACTACAAGCGACCTTGGATGATTTCCGTCGAGCGCAGACCGTTGCCAGGGTTGGCAGCTGGACGTTGGATATCGCCAGCGACAGTCTCCAGTGGAGCGACGAAATCTACCGAATTTTCGATATCCCTCCAAATACACCAATGACTTTGCCATTATTCTTCGGGCATATCCATGCCGATGATCAGGAAGCAGTAGGCAAGGCATGGCGGGCGGCACTTAAAGGCGATAAATACGATGTCCGGCACCGTATTATTGTCAATGATGAAGTGTGCTGGCTCCGCGAGCGCGCGGAGTTCGAACGAGATGTCGATGGCAACGCTGTGCGCGCCTTGGGCACCTGCCAGCTGATTACCCGTGAGGTGCTTTCAGAGCAGAAAGTACAGCAGTTAGCCAACGTCTTCATCAGCGCACATGAAGGCATCATCATCACCGACCTGGATGCGCAAATCATCGAGACCAATATTGCTTTCAGCAAAATCACCGGCTACAGCCGCGAAGAAGTCATCGGCAAGACCCCAGGGCACCTCAGCTCCGGGCAGCACGGCCGAGAATTCTACGAGGCGATGTGGGGAAAACTGAAGACCGAACATTACTGGAGCGGCGAAATCTGGAACCGCCGTAAATCCGGAGAACTGTTTCCGGAGCAGCTGACAATCAGCACGGTGTTCGATGAACAGGGCAATCCGAGCAATTACATCGGCCTGTTCAATGACATCAGTGTACAGAAGGAGCAGCAGCGCCTACTCGAATACAACGCTTATTACGATGGCCTGACCAGCCTGCCGAACCGCATCTTGCTTGCCGACCGCCTGCAGATGGAAATGTCCAAAACCCAGCGTTACGGTAAGAAACTGGCCATCGCCTTCATCGATCTCGACAGATTCAAGGAAATAAACGATGAGTACGGTCATGAAGCCGGCGACCATATACTGGTCATCGTCGCCGCACGCATCGCCAGCTGCATGCGCGTGCACGAAACCGTAGCGCGGGTCGGCGGTGATGAATTCGTGGCGGTAATCACCGACATCAGCACCGAACAGGAATCGCTGCCGGTCATCAACCGCATCCTCGACTGCCTGGCCTCGCCCATTCCCTATGGCGAGCTATCGCTGTCGGTAAGTGCCAGCATCGGTGTCACTTTTTACCCGCAAGCCACGGAATACAACAGCGGACAGCTGATGCGCCAGGCCGATCAGGCGATGTATCACGCCAAGCGGGCCGGCCGCAACCGCTTCCAAATCTTCGATGAAGCCTGCGACCGCGACCTGCGCAAGCACAATGAAAATCTGGAGCGTGCCAGATTGGGATTGGCAGCCGGCGAGTTCGAGCTGTACTACCAGCCCAAAGTCAACATGGCCACCGGCGAGATTCTGGGCCTCGAAGCACTGGCCCGCTGGAACCACCCCGAGCGCAGCCTACTAACACCCTGCGCCTTTATGCCGGACATCCAGAACACCATGCTTGATATTCCCTTCGGCGACTGGGCCATCGAACAGGCCCTGATCGACTGCGGGCGTCTGCGCCAGCATGATCTAGCGCTGAGCATCAGTGTCAATATTTCGGCACGCCATCTGGAGAAATCCGATTTTGTCGAACATTTGCGGACACAACTGGGCAACTGCAGCGGCAAGCCACGTTGCCAGCTCGAACTTGAGATACTAGAAACCAGCACACTGAACGATCTTGACCGCGTGTTCGAAATTATCCGCGAATGCACAGAGCTTGGCGTCAGATTTTCACTGGACGACTTCGGAACCGGCTATTCTTCATTGACCTATCTGCGCAAGCTGCCTGTGCAGACCATGAAAATTGACGAAAGCTTCGTGCGCGGGATCACCAAGAACCCCGAAGACGTAATTTTTCTCAAGGGCATTCTGGATCTGGCCCGAAGCCTCAACCGTAACGTCATTGCAGAAGGCGTGGAAACTCTCGAGCATGGGCGAATTCTGCTGGAAATAGGGTGCGCTCATGGCCAGGGATATGCCATTGCTCGGCCGATGCCATTTGAGGCACTTCTGCAATGGATGAAGACCTGGCATCCCGATCCGTCCTGGAAAAACCTATCAATCCAGCATTGAATATCATTTCCGGATGAACTGCTCGATGCTTTGTAGCACATTACGATAGCGGAATAGCAAGGCCGCCAATGCAATTCCGGCGGTATTGGCCACCAGGTCCCAGGGGTCAGCTTGCCGGTTCACGGCAAAGGTGCCCTGCGCCAATTCGATCAGGGCACCGAATACCAGCAACCAGAGCAATGCCGTGCGGCGAGTTTTCCCGGGCGCGAACAGACCACAGGCCAGCATGGCCAGAACGCTATAGCCGAGCGCATGAAGGAGTTTATCGAAATGCGGAATCACGGGTTCACGCATCATGCCAGCGCGCAACGACAGGTAGGCTCCGATCGCCATACCCGCGATCCAGAGCGCCAACCATAGATACCGCCAGTGCAGCGGATTCACAGACGGTAACTCAGATCGCCCTGAGCGAATGCCGTGCTGAAATCGACTCCCTTGGCGAAACCCATGAACTGGAAACGCTCACCCATTTCGCCGGGTAGAATCAGCTTCTTGACCATCTGGCCTTCGCGATAGCGTGTGATTTCATCCATGCCGTTTTCATAAGTAGCGATGTACTCGGTCAGCCCGTTGGCGAGCAAGAAACTGCTCTGGGAGCAGTATCCAGCAAGCTGGAAGCCGGCACTGGTACCGGCTTCGGCCAAGGCGGTAAAATCCACCGAGGCGGTCAAATCCTGCAGACCCGGCCAGACGAAATAGTCGCCATGTGCGCGGTGTCGGTAATGGCAGACCAGAGTACCGTCATGGCGTTCGGGCAGATAGTATTCACTGCGCGGATAGCCATAGTCGATGAATAGCAAGCCGCCGCGGCGCATGGTGCCGGCCACGGCCTGAATCCAGTAGGGCAGTTGCGGCAGCAACTCGGAACAATAGCCTGCCTCGAACTCCCGCTGCAGGTAACGCTCCAGATGGCGCACCGCGCCGCTGACCAGAGCATCGGCCGGACGCATTACGCGCGCGAACTGCTGCTTGGCATCCAGTGCCACGCATTCTTCGAAAACCTCGCCCTCTTCCTTGATGAAGCGAGTCGCCGGCAGAGCATCGATAACTTCATTAGCCACCAATACGCCCTGCCAGGGGTTCTCCGGCGGCGCGTCAAGCCAGACGCAACGGGCGAACAATTCCGTTGGCAGACTAGCCTGCAGATGTTTGTGTTGCCGTTCACGAAGATCCGCGCTGGGCTCAAGGATCCAATAGTGGGCCGGAAGCCGGTCCAATTGCTTCAGATATTTCAGGGTCTTTTCGGCCAGAGCGCCGGTGCCGGCACCGATCTCAAACCAGACGCCCTCGCCTTCAAGCTGCGCCAGAATGCCGGCTCCGGCATGCGCCAAGGCATAGGCAAAGCCGCCGCCGAGCTCGGGTGCAGTGACGAAATCGCCTTCGGCCCCGAATTTGCGGGCCCCAGCGCTGTAATATCCCAGACCCGGCGCATACAAAGCCAGCTCCATAAAGCGCGCGAACGGAATCACGCCCTGCTCGAGCGCAATGGCCTGGTGGATGATGTCGGTCAGGCGGGCGCTGTGAGTGAGCGCTTCTTCGGAAGGACGGGGCAATTCCATGCGGGCTTTCACTGGTCATTGATGCCCGTTCAGGATACCTTGTCTGTGTCCTGTTTTGAACCGAGATGCCTTCATGACGAATGATTCCGCAGTGGTCCTGATTACCGGCTCCGGCCGCCGCATCGGTGCGGCGCTGGCTGCCGACCTGCATGGCGGTGGTTACCGCATCGCCCTGCATTACCAGAACTCAGCAGCCGAGGCCGCAGCGCTGTGCACGGACTTCAACCAGAGCCGTCCGGACAGCGCGATCGCCCTACAGGCGAACCTCGGCAATCCAAGCTCGCGTGACGCACTGATACCGGCGGTAATGGCCCATTTCGGGCGCCTGGATGTGTTAATCAACAATGCCAGCAGTTTCTTTCCCACCCCCATAGGTAGCGGCAGCGATGCCGACTGGGATGCGCTGTTCGATGCCAATGCCCGTGCCCCGTTTTTCCTGAGCCAAGCGGCCGCACCGCATCTGGCGCAAAACAACGGTTGCATCATCAATCTGCTCGATATCTTTGCCGAGCGCCCGAAGCCGAAACATACGGTGTATTGCATGGCCAAAGCCGCACAACGCATGCTGACGCAATCCCTGGCACTGGAATTGGCGCCGGAAGTGCGCGTCAACGGCATTGCGCCGGGCGCGATTCTGTGGCCGGAATCTGGCAAGACGCCGGCCCAGAAGCAGGCCATCCTCGATATCACGCCTCTGGCCCGCATCGGCCATGTGGACGAAATCTGCAAAGCGGTCCGGTTTCTGATTGAAGACGCGACCTATTGCACCGGACAGATTCTGGCCGTGGATGGCGGGCGCTTGTTGCGTTGAATCAAGTCGATCGGCGCCTGATGGAATAAAATAAGATATCTCATTCGCGGAGTTTAACCATGCGTCTTCATTTTCTGGGTTCTTTGCTGCTCACACTCGTTCTGGTTACCGGCGCACAGGCTTCTGATTCTCTGGTCTTCAACAATGCCTGGGTCAGGGCCACGCCGCCGAATGCAAAAGTCGCTGGTGGCTTCGTGCAGATCCGCAATTCAGGAAAAACCTCGGACCGCCTGGTTTCCGCAAGCAGCGAAGCTGCCGAACGCGTGGAAATCCACGAAATGAAGATGGTCGGTGACGTCATGCAGATGCGCCAGCTGACCGAGGGTCTGGTGATTCCGGCCGGCCAGAGCGTGCAACTCAAACCGGGCAGTTATCATCTGATGTTGATGGCACCGAAAAAGTCGATTGCCGAGGGCCAGAAAGTCAGCATCACTCTGGTTTTCGAGAAAGCCGGCAAACGGGCTGTTGAATTCACCGCCGCCAAACAGCCACCTGTGGCGGCAGCTGAAACTGCCCATAACCACTAAGGCAGGCAGCACTTTTCCCGCCGACATTCACGCCCAGTTAACCCGGGCCATCCGACACTGAGTACAACTCAACGCCGGATGCACGACCATGACTTCACAGGAACAGCAGGCCCTGCTCGCCATCAGCCTGCATGCCGCCTTCGCCGACGGCAGCAAGGATGCGCGGGAACGCGAGCAGATCAAACAGATTGCGGAGGGCCTGGTGCCGGACGGCAGCATTAACATGCCCGGACTCTATCAGGATGTACTTCTGAAGCGGCGCTCGCTGGAACAGTGCGCCGGTCTCTTGGAAAGCCATGAAAGCCGGCAGCTGGCCTATGAAATGGCGGTCTGCGTCTGTGATGCCGATGGCGCGCGCAGCGCCGCTGAGAATGGGTTCCTTGAAAAGCTGTGCGGCCTGCTGCAGATCGACGCCGCGCAGGCACAATCCTTTGCCAAAGAGGCCGACGCTCTGGCCGACGTCCCCTTGATTGCCGTACCCCTGGAGTCCGGTCCGTCGGTCGATGGCGCCGCCTTGGATAAATCGGTGCTGAATTATTCCATCCTCAACGGTGCGCTGGAATTATTGCCGCAATCCTTGGCCTCGATGGCCATTCTGCCTCTGCAGATGAAGATGGTGTACAGCATCGGCAAGGCCCACGGTTATGAACTCAATCGTGAGCACATTAAGGACTTCGCGGCCACGCTCGGTGTCGGCATGACCGGCCAATACGTCGAGCAGATGGGCCGCAAACTGCTCGGCGGACTGTTGGGCAAAGTCGGCGGCGGAATACTCGGCAC
>NZ_JBIKSE010000106.1:0-7071 GCF_044348765.1 Arenimonas sp. | reverse complement strand
ACAAAACGAGTATGGCTTTAAAAACATAGAAGAGTTTTTAGCAGAGTTTTTATCTAACCCATATTTTAGAGAACGTATGCAACAAGCTGAGTACCAAAGAAAGTCTCAGTTTAGTTTCTTAGATAGGATGTGGAATAGCATTAAGTCTTTCTTTAATCGGTACTTGTTTAAGGATATGGGTAAAACCATGTTTGATCAAGTACAAGAAACTCTTAATGATTACTTTGATTACTTAATGACTCTACAAGACTTTCCAGACAGTCTTGCAGAAAATCAAATTCGATTTAGTCAACCCTTTGCACAAAGACAAAGTAAGTCTGAAATTTCTGCTCGACTTACAGGATTTTATGATTACATCGACTCAAATGTTGATAGTGGTATTTGGAATCAACTAAGACAAAATCTTGGGGAAATAGCAGGTAAAGAAACTCTTGAGTTAAGAGCTATTAATGCTTTGCAAGATACCTTCGGTAAGATTTCGACAGCTGATATCGCCGATAGTCTTGTAGCCACATTACAATACACGGAAGAGTTAAAGACATTTACCAACAAACTTGTTAGTGACATTAAAACTTTGAGTCAAGGTAAATCTCATTATGAACCTGAAGTTTATTTAAAGAAACTTAATAGTGCAATTATTTTAGCAGAAACTCTGTTAGACCAAGCTCAAAGTTTAGAAACAAACTTAGTACAGCAGTTGTTAGAAGATAGTTTTAAAGGACTTACTAAAGAAAGACAAGAACAAATTGCAGAAAAAAGATTAGCGCTCCAAAAAGAAATTCTCACAATAGACAGTTACATTGCTACCTATAAAGAAAATCTACAAAAAGCAACAGAAAATCTTAATAACTTAAGAAGCATAGCTAAAAAAGAAGTAATTAGTCCAGTAGCTGAAGTAGTTGCTGCAAAATTTCAGTTGATTGCAGATCAAATGAAAGATCCTAATCATCCTATTAGAAAAGAATTAGCTTTTCTTGAGGAAGAGTTAGCTAGATTTGAAACTATTGGGAACAAAAAACTTGTTGAGGAAACTAAAAAGCAGATAGCTGATATTAACAAAGCACTTTCATTTACTCCAACTACTGAAAATATAATAAGATTACTTACTTCTGCTACCGATCAAGCTATGGGAGCTGAGACAATATTTAGTCGTTATATAAATGTAGGAGGACATTCAGGAGTTGTAATACCTGATATTATAAACGCTTTTATTAATGACCATGTTGTTGCTGCTACTAACGAAAGTCTTAAGAAAGACGCAAAGATTCGTGAAATACAAAAAAGAATAGAAACAAGAAACAAGAAAAAAGGAATTGGAAGAAGTATACTACAAAGTGCTAAAGGTACTTTTAGTATTAAGTCTTCTAATACTAGGGACAAGTTTCAAGGATTCTTTAGATTAGTTCCTGTTAAGTATTACGACAAGAACGGTAAGGTTACAATTATTACTCAGAAAGTATACAACACCCCTATGTTGGAAGCTGAGTTTCAAAATGATTTAGGTGACTTAACAAATGAACTTATTCTAGCCAGAAAATCTGGAGACCAAGATAGAATAGATAAAGCAGAACTAAACTTAACTACATTCATTGAGGATTACGCAGAGCGTGAATTTGTAGATGAGTATTACACGGCAGAAAAACTTCTTACTGATGATGCTCGTAATGCTCGTGCTGAAATCTTAAAAGAAATAGAACTTTATAGTAGTGTATTTGGAGATGACGATTTAGACGCAGAGATTACTAACCCTGTACAAGGAAGCGCATCAGAAAAGAATCCTACAGTAAGAGAAATGAGAGCCAAGTTAAGACGTGATTACGTAAGACTAGGTTCAATATTTAATGAGGATGGAACAGAAAAACCAGTAGGAAGTAAAGAAAGACAGATTGCAGAATCTATCTTAGCTTATAACAAAGCAAGAAAAGAGTTAGATGTAATTGAGTTTGTAATTGGCGAAGATGCACTAACTAAGTTTACTCAAATCAAAGACAGATTTGAAAAAACAATTTCAAACCTCAAAGCTCAAATCAGTGAACTTAATGACCAAATAGACTTAGCTCAAGCAGCTAACGACTATAACCGTATAGAAAGTTTTCAAGCTTTAGTTAGTGAAAAGAAACATCAACTAGCAGTAGAAACTAAAAAACAACAGGAATGGTTAGAAGCAAACACAAGAGTTGAGATTAAACCTCAGTTCTTCGAAAAACAACAAAACATTACAGAGCAAATAAAAGCAATTCTGTCTAAGTATAATAGTAATCCTGAAGTTACTGAGAAGTACGAAAGATTGTTTAGTGCTGTACGTGGCTTTAGAGACTCAGACGGAACAATACAAGGTAACTTAATTAATCCAGGATTAGGAAAGACTATCAAAGACATAGAGCAATCTATAGAAGACTTAAAGAAAGAAGTTAAAGAGAGCACTACTATTTCGGAAGCCGACCAAGCTGCGTTAAATGGATTGTTCAAAAGTTTATACTCTCTTCAATCTAAAGTAACTACTCCTTACTACGGAGAAACTATAAGAGTTGTTAAGGACAAGTTACGCTCTAGGTTGACTCAGGACGAAAGAAATCAAATCAATAAAAAAGCTAGTGACCTTGCAGATTTGTTTTTAGCAAATCCAGAATCGTTTGAGCCTTACTTTGACGCCCTTCTTAGTTCTAAGAACTTTCTTGAGGGCGATTTCTTTGTAGGAAGAAATAGAGAAGACTATCCTCCACAAGAAAGTGATAGACAAGCTATCATAGATAAGTTTAATAACCTATTAACTGAGATTGAGTTAAACAATAGAGTCAAAAAAACAGACTGGTATAATGATAATCATATTGCTATTACGTATGAGGTAAAGGATGGGGATTTTGGAACAAGAACAGTTACAGAGATTCGTCCTATCTATATTTGGAGAAAGACTATACCTAACGATGAAACGTATATAAATCGTGATAGTCCTAGTTTTGATTGGTCAACTCCTCGTATTAGATCTGAGTACAAAAATCCTAACTACAAATTCTCGGGACAAGCAAGACCAAGAAAAGATGCAAAAGATAGCAAGTATGTAAACCAAGATTACGATAAGTTAGACGACGAAGAAAAGTCTATCATGCAGGATATTTTAGATATCTATGAGGACGACCAGCGTATGCTTCCAGTAGGACAAAGATTAAAAGGTTACGTAATGCCTAACGTAACTAAAGACAACAAAGAAGAAGTTTCAGATTATAGAAGACCTCTTTATAAACTTTACTCTGCATTTAGTTCTTTAAAGCTTTTTTTAAAGGCCAACGTTCCAGGTATGGGAGATGAAGAGATTGAAGAAGATATTCTACAGTCTCGTAAAGAATCTCAAATAAAGGGTAGAGGTAAAAATGTTCGTCTGATTAAAACAAGATACAAAGAACCCTTGTCGGCAATTGATTCTACTGATAACATTCTTCAAGCACTTGCAGCTTTCTCTACGTACACAGCAGAGTTTAAAGGACTACAAAAAGCCTTACCTACTATATTTGCGTTGAGAGACTCTTTTGCTGAAAAAGCTCAAGAAGTGCCTGCTCAAGATACAAGTAAAATAAGAGCGGTTTGGAATAAATTTAAATCAGGAGGAAACACAACTCAAAAAGAACTTATCTTAGACCAAATAGATGACCAGATAGAAAAGTTTTTTTACGGTGCAACCTTACGAGGTGGAGGAAACAGTGCAATAGGACGAGTTGTAAATAGAGCAATTAACCACATCACTAATAGATTTCAAAAGTTTGTATTAAGATATAACCCATTACGTATGCCTAAAAATGTTGTTGCAAACATTCTTAATGCTACAGGTAACTCATCCAAGTTTGGTTTAAGTAAACAAGAGATGCTTATGGGTATGGCAAGAGCTGCAAAGCATAGATCAGAGTTGATTGGACTTGAGCAAGGTATAGATAAACTAAGTCCTTATTTAGCTCAACTAATCTACTTTAGAGCAATTCCTTTAGCAGATCCTACTAACTTATACCGTTCTATCAATTCAGGATTTGTAACTAGATATCTAAACGCAGATAATTTTAATGCTCAGTGGTTTTCTTCTAACGAAGCCATATCTACATTAGGAGTTTATGAAGGTATAATGGCTAAAACTTATGTAGATTTTACAGGACCTAACACTCCTCCTGGATACCAGATAAAATTAAAAGACGCTTATGATTATGTCGATGGTGTACTTGTTCCTAAAGATGGAGTTCTTGGAATAAGCAGAGCACGTTTAAACGAGTTAGTTACACAAAGAAATGAATTTATAGCTGATTACCTCCTTAAGAATAATGTAACAGATTACAAAAAGTTAAAACCAGTACAACAAGTACAGTTAAGCAAAGAGATTGATGTTAAGTTTGGTGCGAAGATTAAAGCTGAAGAAAAAGCTATTGGAGAAAAAATAGAAAAACTACGTCAGATAGAAAACTATGTAAGGGACCAAGTCTTCCAATTGTATACATCAACTCAAGGTAACTATTTCAGAAGAGGTAGAGCACATTATGAAAGTATAGTTTGGATGAAACTTATCTTTACTATGAAATCTTGGTTTTGGCCACAAGCAGCTAACTTATACGGAGGTAAGAAGTTCTCTGTAACTACAGGTAGACTTGATGAAGGTTCATACGGTGTATTTATGGGAGCACTTCGTCGTAGTGTACTAGGATTAAACACAAAAGGAAAGAGTCTGTCTATGGATTACAGATGGAGTGAAAGAGAAAAAGAAGCTACAAGTAGAGTAATACAACACATGGGTGCTTCTACTATTATGTATACGCTTTCTTACTACTTTGCTAATGTTGCTATGGCTGCACTAAAAGGAGCAGGTGACGATGATGAACAAGATTGGGAAAAGTACTTATTAGCAATACTTCTTCTTGGTTCATTTAATGAATATGCAGGTACATTAAACCCAGTATATTCTCCTTTAATCCAGTATAATAAGTTTAAAACTGACCCATTAAAGAAGAGTTACGAAAAAGAGGGTCTAGGTTCTAAAGCGTTTCGAGTAGGTTACACAGCTTTATTTGGACAACAAATAAATGCTATCGATAAAATCTTAGACGGCTATGGTTTAATAGGTAAAACAATAGGAACAATTCCAAGAGATGCTAAGAGATGGTATGAAGGTAAAGGTACCTTTGGAGATATCTTTGATGAACCCTATGCAGAGATTAGCGGAGATGGATACGGTTATGTTCTTCCACATGCAAGAGTTAAAGCCTACGAAGGTGAGAGTGCTTGGGCAGTAGGATTAAGTAAAGTGAGTGGTGTTGAAGTTGGTATTAAGAGTATGGACTTTGGTACTAAACTAATTCAACAAGTTTCGTTTACTCCTGCTCCTGGATTAACTAATCCTGTCGGACAAATGAACACTATTCTTTCTAGATTAGATGAGTTAGAGAAAAACTTTAATAGACTAAGTGCAGAAGATCTTATGGCTGTAGAAAAAAATATTTTAAGATATGACTACAATCCTAAAAAAGATAAAGTAACAGCAGTTCCGAATGAAACACTTTTAAACTATAAAATGAACTTAGCTGACAATGATGAAATAGCTAAAATCCTCCAAGAGGTATCTTTGTTGTCTGCAGAAAGAGACAGATTACTTAGTTCAAAAGAAGGTTACGCTTACTTAAGAAACTACGAAGAAAATAAGAGAGCAGCCGCAGCAATAGGTAAATCAAGATCAGATTTCTTTGACTCTATGACAGAAAGTGTTACAGGATACTCTAAGCCTAAATTTCAAAAAAGCCAAGAGTTGTATGAAAATGAAGCAAGAGCATCTCTTTACTTACAGCTAAGAGGAATACAAATAGGACAGAAAGATGCAGATATCCGTAAGGCGTACAAAGAAGAAGAGGACGCAAGAATAAAAGAACAGACTTCTCAATTACCAATAGATTAATTTTTATACTTGACAAAAGAACAATTAAAGTTAAATTTGTAATGTCGGACGCAAGTCGGTTTTAATAACGAAAAAAAATGGATAATTTTCAACAAGTAAACGAACAAGCAAAACGCTTAAGAGCGATTTCAGCACACACAGGACTTTCTGTAGGCTCTGGAGGCTTTAAACGCCACAGCACAGGTACTGTAACAAACGTACGGTACAATGCACTAGTAGTACAAGAAGATACTGTATTCACAGAATTTCTTGTCAATGGTGTTTCTGAGTTGGCTAACAATGGTATGAGTACTATTACCTTCAAGCAAGGAGCATTTCTTCCTGGAGGAGTGATTACTGGTTTTGCTATCTCTTCAGGTAGTGTAATTGCTTACAAGTAATGATTGGTATCGGTATAGGTATAGGTATAGGCCGTTAAATGAAGACCTCTTTTCTCTTATACACAAGTACAACTCTCTTAGCTTTTTTAGGAGCTTACTTCCTTAATCTAGGAGCAGATAATGCTGAACAGTACTTAGCTGTAGTTGCTGTTGTGTTTATAGATGGATTCTTTGGGGTATGGGCAGGAACTAAGATGGAAGGCTTTAAGACGCATAAGGCTCTTAGCGTGCTTAAAACTTTAATGGTGTGGGTATTTATGCTTACAGGTATCTTGATGATTGAGAAGGGCTTTGAGGGCACTTTCTGGCTAAGTGAGACTATTTGTGCTCCCTTTATTCTCTTTCAGCTTATAAGTGCACTCAAGAACGCAGCTAGGGCAGGGTTGATAAAGAATGAGTTACTGCAGTTAATCTTAGATAAAATCGACCAACATAAAGTAAATGAAAAACAAGATTGAAGTTATTGTTATAGGGCTACTACTAATCACAATAGTTTTTTTGTTATGGGAAAGACAAAGTTTAAGTAGCGGTAGTGAAGAGAAGTTTATGTCGTACATGGACTCTATGGAGAAACGCAACGAAAGTTTCCTCAGTAGGGTAGATTCTTTATCTACACTTAAACATGAACAATTTAGTTACTATGAAAAAATCAACCTCAAGTATGACACTATTCAGATTGCTCTTGATACTATGCCTGACATTGACGGCACCAAGTATCTACTCACAATCTCTAGACAGCTTACCGCTAAAGGAGTTGAATAACGAATTCCT
>NZ_JBIKSE010000056.1:0-7101 GCF_044348765.1 Arenimonas sp. | reverse complement strand
CCCTGCTCTTCAGGGGCATGCACATAGACCAGTACGGGCGCATATCCATCAGCGATTGCTTGCGCCAGCGCGGGATTGTCCTGCAGTCGCAGATCGCGACGTAACCAGACCAGGGCGTTGGCCACATGCATTCTCCTTGTGCTTCAAACCATTACTAAAGCAGAAATGCCGTCATTCCAGCGTGAATGCTCAGTCTTCCCGAAAGCGAACGCGGCGGGTAATCGAGCAAGTCAGCTCATAGCTAATGGTGCCGGCAGCTTCGGCGATTTCTTCGACCGGAAGCCCGCCGCCCCAAAGTATGAGTTCATCGCCAACGGCGGCTTGGGGCTGACTGCGCAGATCGACGGTCATCAAGTCCATGGAAACGCGGCCGATAATCGGAACGCGTTGGCCGTTCAGCAAGGCCGGTGTGCCCGGACGAATGTTCCGCGGGTAACCGTCGCCATAGCCGATGGCAGCGACACCGATGCGCATATCCTCCGGACAGACATAGGTTCCGGCATAACCGACTCGTTCACCGGCACGCACTTGCTGCGTCGAAATCAGGCGGGTGCTAAGGGTCATTGCCGGTTTCAGACCGAAATCAGAACCGGTCCTGCCGGAAGCTACGCTCAGACCGTATAACGCCCCACCTGCGCGCAACCATTGCCTGTGGGACGCCGGCCAAGCCAGCACGGCGGCAGAATTGGCCAATGAACATACCGACGCATCCGCAGGCAGGAAAGCATCAAAGCAGGCCAGCTGACTGACGGTCTGTGGATTACCCGGTTCGTCGGAGCTGGCAAAGTGACTCATGCACACGATGTCATCGTCCACATTCGGCATCGCTTTCAGGCGCCGGTAGGCTTCAGGAAACTGTTCCGGAGGAAATCCGAGGCGGTGCATACCGGAGTCCATTTTGAGCCAAACCGATATCGGACTGCCAGAATCCTCTGCCAGCATTGCCAGCTGGAAGGGGTGGTGGACGACGGTAACCACGGAAAGCTCTCTGAGTTGTGCCAGATCGGCCGCTTCGTCGAATCCGGAAAGCAGCACGATACCCTGGGAAAACCCTACGGCGCGCAGACGCTGGGCGTCGGAAATTGCTGCGACACCGAAGGCATCGGCACCAGCTAGCGCCTGCGCCACGCGTTCAAGTCCATGACCGTATCCATCGGCTTTGACCACGGCCATGACTTTCGAGTCTGGGGCCGCCGAACGGATCCGCGCCAGATTATGGCGCAGGGCATCCATGTGGATTCGGGCTGTAGTGGCGCGGGCCATGGCTTATTCGAAATTCCCGAGATGATCGGGCGCAAGATTATCAAAACGGGTGTATTCACCGAAGAATTTGAGCTTGAAAGATCCGGTCGAGCCGTTACGATGCTTGCTGATGATGACCTCGGCCAGTCCTTTCTCGTTCGAATCCTTGTTGTAGTATTCATCCCGGTAAATAAACAGGATGATATCGGCATCCTGTTCGATACCGCCGGATTCACGCAGATCCGACATCACCGGCCGTTTGTCGGTCCGGCTTTCCAGGCCGCGGTTCAACTGCGACAAGGCGATAACCGGAATATCGAGTTCCTTGGCCAGGGCCTTGAGGGATCGCGAAATTTCGGAAATTTCATTGGCGCGGTTTTCCTTGCTGCCGGGAACTTGCATGAGCTGCAGGTAATCCACCACGATCAAGCCGAGATCATGTTCCCGTTTGAGACGGCGTGCGCGGAACGCCAATTCCTGCGGCGATAGCGCGGGGGTATCATCGATGAAAATTTTGGACTTGGTCAGCATGCCGATGGCCATGGTCAAGCGCGACCAGTCTTCATCTTCCAAGGTGCCGGCGCGCAGGTTGTTGGCGTTGATACGACCAATAGAGGAAAGTAGTCGCTGCGCCAACTGGCCCGATGACATTTCCATGGAATACACAGCCACGGCTTTTTTGGTTTTTAATGCCGCATATTCAGCGATATTGAGCGCGAGCGTGGTCTTGCCCATGGCTGGCCGTGCCGCTAAAACGATCAGGTCCTGCTTCTGCAGGCCGGAGGTTATGTCATCGAACTCCTTGAATCCGGAAGGCAGGCCGGACAGCTCCCCTTTGTTGTCATAGCGCTTGACGATCTGCTCGAACGCGTCCTTGGCGGCATCCTTGACGGCCACGAAGGTTTTCTTAGCGCGCGCACCCTGCTCTGCGATTTTGAATACCGCCTGCTCGGCACTGGCCAGAAGTTCTTTGATATCGCGTCCATCCGGGGTGAAGCCATTATTGACGATGTCGGTACCGGCCTCGATCATCTGCCGCAGCACGGATTTTTCACGGACGATTTCCGCCCAGGCACGGATATTGGCAGCCGATGGCGTCTGGCTTACCAGATCGATAAGGTATTCAGTGCCACCGACCTGGTTGGCCTGATTATTTGCATTCAGCCACTCACCAATAGTGATGGCATCGAACGGTTGGTTTTTTTCAGAAAGCTCGATGATGGCCTGGTAAATGACCCGATGTGCCTGAAGATAGAAATCTCGGTCGGAAAGCAAATCGCCAAGATGGTTAATCGAATCGGGCGACAGCATCAGCCCGCCGAGAACCGCTTGCTCGGCCTCGATGGACTGGGGCGGAACCTTCAATTCATCGATTTTCCGGTTGCTGGACTGGGGTTCGGGACGTGCTGACATGATGGCGGATTTCCGGAGTTACCGGCATCTATCGTACCGCGTTCACGAGCGAAGCGTTGCGCATAAGTCTGTGGATAAGCGGTGGAATTTCATAGCCGAAAAAAAACCGCCCGGAGGCGGTTTTCTTTCCGAATAAAAACGCAATCAGGCGGCTTCTGGAACCACATTGACCCCGACTTTGGTTTCGACATCGGCGTGTAGGTGCACGGTGACTTCGAATTCGCCAGTGCGGCGGATTGGGCCTTCACCCATGATCACTTCCGATTTTTCCAGCTTGTGGCCGGCGGCAGTGAAGGCTTCAGCGATATCGCGGGCGCCAACGGAACCAAACAGCTTGCCCTCGGCCGAGGCGTTGGCGCTGATGGTGACGGAAGCACCTTCCAGGGACTGCTTGCGCTCGGTAGCGGCAGCCAGAATGGCGGCAGCTTTAGCTTCGTACTCGGCGCGTCTGGCTTCGAAGGCAGCGATGTTGTCAGCAGTGGCCGGAACGGCCTTTCCGTAAGGGATAAGGAAATTGCGCCCGAAGCCCGGTTTGACCGAGACTTGATCGCCCAATGCGCCGAGATTGGCGACTTTCTGCAGCAGGATGACTTTCATGGGTTACTCCAAAATTATACGTTAGCGGGCGTTGCCGCCCGCAGCGGGTGCTGTCCGTACAACGCCTGAATCAAACGTCGTGGTTATCGGTATACGGGATCAAAGCCAGGAAACGGGCACGCTTAATAGCGGCCTGCAGCATGCGCTGGTACTTGGCTTTGGTGCCGGTGATGCGGCTCGGTACGATTTTGCCGTTTTCGGTCACGTACTGGCGAAGGGTGTTCAGATCTTTGTAATCGATGCTGGTTGCGCCTTCGGCGGAGAATTTGCAGAATTTACGGCGGCGGAAAAATTTAGACATGGTGGCTTCCTCGGGTCTCAGGCAACGGTTTCGTTGATTTCGGCATCATCACCATCGGCTTCGACGGCTTCAGAGCTGTCTTCATCGCGGCGGCGGCGGTCACCCTTGTCGTCCTTGTGCTTCATGATCAGGGACTGCTCGGTGACGGCTTCGTCCATGGACACGACCAGATTGCGCAGGACGGCGTCGTTGAAACGGAAGCTGTCGGTCAGCTCGGTGAGCACGGCCTGGTTGCACTCGATGTTCATGAGCACGTAATGGGCCTTGACCAGGTTTTCGATCGGATAGGCCAGCTGGCGGCGACCCCAGTCTTCAAGACGGTGGATTTTACCGTTGGAACCTTCGATCAGGGTTTTGTAGCGCTCGACCATGGCCGGCACTTGTTCGGACTGGTCCGGATGGACCATGAACACGACTTCATAATGACGCATTGTGTTGTTTCCTTGTGGATGATGGCCGTTTCCGGCCAAACAGCCCCCCGCGGATGCGGTGGAGCAAGAACTCCCGTAATGCACGGGAGCCCAATATTATCGTCGGTTTTTACCGGAAAGACAAGAGCTTATTGGCGTTCAGGGCGGGGCTTCAGCCGTGGTAAAGCTTTCCCCGCAACCGCATTGGCCGGTGACCCGGGGGTTTTTGAACTGGAACTGCTGGTTGAGCCCTTGGCTGACAAAGTCGATTTCCGTCCCTTCCAGCTGTTCCAGCGCGGCCTCAGGCACCCGGACATCGACGCCATGGCTGCGGAACACCTGTTCATCGGGGCGGGCTTGCTTGGCGATATCCAAAGCATAGGTCCAGCCAGAGCAGCCGCTTTTGCGCACGGAAACCGACAGGCCGATGCCATCCGGGGTCTGTTCGAGGTACTGCTTGACGCGTTCCGCGGCACTGGGGGTGAGACTGACTGACATGCCTAAGGCCTTTGAATCTCGAAGAAAGTTGGGGAATGGCTTGCGAAAGGTTATTCTATAGCACAGAGGTGGTGTTGTTTGACGGAGATTTCAAGTATGGCAGTGGCAAGTATCCAACAGGTGCTCGAGGGCAAAATCGCCGTGGGCCAGACCGTGACCGTTCAGGGCTGGGTGCGCACCCGCCGGGATTCAAAAGCCGGACTGTCGTTCATCAATGTCAGCGACGGCTCCTGCTTCGCGCCGGTGCAGGTGGTGGCTCCCGCCCTGCTCGGCAATTACGAAAGTGACATCAAGCGCCTCAGCGCCGGTTGTTCGGTGCGCGCCACCGGCACCGTGGCCGCTTCCGAAGGCCAGGGCCAGAGCTTTGAACTGCAAGCAAGCACCATCGAGGTGGTCGGCTGGGTCGAAGATCCGGAAACCTACCCCATCCAGCCCAAAGCCCATAGCTTGGAATTCCTGCGCGAAGTCGCGCACCTGCGCCCGCGCACCAACCTGTTCGGTGCGGTCACCCGTATTCGGCATTGCATGGCCCAGGCCATCCACCGCTTCTTCCACGAGCAGGGCTTCTACTGGATCAACACCCCGATCATCTCGACCTCGGATGCCGAAGGCGCCGGCCAGATGTTCCGGATTTCAACGCTTGACATGATGAACCTACCGCGCACCGCCAAGGGCGAAGTCGATTTCAGCAAGGATTTCTTCGGCAAGGAAGCCTTCCTCACCGTTTCCGGCCAGCTGAACGTGGAGGCATATTGTCTCGCGCTGTCGAAGGTCTATACTTTCGGCCCGACCTTCCGCGCCGAAAACTCCCATACCACCCGCCATCTGGCCGAATTCTGGATGATCGAGCCGGAAATCGCTTTCGCCGATCTGAATGATGACGCGGCTTTGGCCGAACAATTCCTGAAGTACATTTTCAAAGCCGTGCTCGACGAACGCATGGACGATCTCGCTTTCCTTGTAGAACGTGTCGAGAAAACCGCGATCAGCAAACTCGAAGCCTTCATCAATGCGCCCTTCGAACGCATCGAATACGGCGATGCCATCACCCTGCTGCAGAAATCCGGCCAGAAGTTCGACTATCCTGTCGAATGGGGCCTTGATCTGCAAACCGAACACGAACGCTGGCTAACCGAGGTCCATGTCGGCCGGCCGGTGGTGGTCGCCAACTATCCAGAACACATCAAGGCCTTCTATATGCGCCTGAATGATGATGGCCGGACCGTGGCCGCGATGGACGTGCTGGCGCCGGGCATCGGCGAAATCATCGGCGGTAGCCAACGCGAAGAGCGACTGGACGTTCTGGATGCACGCATGCGCCAGTTCGGACTGGATCCGGCACATTACGAGTGGTATCGTGATTTCCGCCGGTATGGCAGCGTGCCGCATGCCGGCTTCGGCCTCGGCTTCGAGCGCCTGGTGGTGTATGTCTGCGGCTTGCAGAACATCCGCGACGCCATTCCCTACCCACGCGCACCCGGCCTGGCGACCTTCTGATGTGGATCGGCTTGCTTTTTGCATTTCTCGGGGTATTCGGATCCGCCCTGCCCGGGCATTTCGGCATGCGCATTCTTGCTTACCGCGAACATCTGGACCGCAAGCTGCCCTTCGATCCCGGAACGGAGAATGGCGGTATGCCCTATGGCTGGTGGTTGATGTGCTATAGACAAAAGCAGTTCCCGCAAGCACGCGTGCTCAACCAATTCGGCAATCTTTCCGCAATTTTCGGCTGGATTACCCTACTGGCGATGATTGCGGCGTTATTCTGTTTCATCATGAGCAAGGCCTGAAAATGAGCGATAGCGACGACATCGAAGACCCGGGTTATGCTGTGGTCACCGAACAATGGTGGCTGGCCCGCCCCGAACATCTGCTGGTCTGGGCTCGCTTACAGGTAACTGAAAGCGGTATCGCCATGGTTTTTGACAGTGCCGGTGACACCCTGACCTATGAAAACGATGACATCGCACGAGCCGCCTTGATGGATGCTGATTTCCGGGCCTTCGATGGCATGGATGACGCGGATGCCGATGAAATAGGTCTGTGGCTAGAAGAACTCGAGCCGCCGCGCGGCGATTCGGAAGAAGACCTACTTCCGCAGATGGTTCGTACCATCGGGCCGAGGCACTAGAGGTGGATATCCTGCAAGGGAGAAAAGCCCTCGTATGTGGTGGCTCTGAGGGTATCGGACTGGCATCGGCAAAGGCTCTGGCAGCGCTCGGCGCCGAAGTCACCCTGCTCGCCCGACGCGAAGCGCCGCTGCAGGCCGCGCTGGGCCGGCTTTCAGCCGCGCATGGACAACAGCATGGAATGCTGGTGGCGGATGTGCTCGCGCTTGACGGTGTATTGCCGATCATCGGCAGCACAGGATTCGATATCCTGATCAACAACAGTGCCGGACCGGCCGGCGGTGCGCTCGTTGACGCCAGCGATGCGCAACTCCTCGAGGTGTTCCGGCAACATGTGCTCGGCAACCAGCAGCTGATCCGCGCCATCGTACCCGGCATGCAGGTCCGAAAATGGGGTCGTATCGTCAATATTATTTCGACCTCGGTCAAGGAACCGATCGCTATGCTAGGGATATCCAATACCATCCGCGGAGCTGTTGCCAGTTGGGCGAAAACTCTGGCCGGCGAACTT